>JBJTWK010000043.1:0-61263 GCA_046081705.1 Actinomycetes bacterium
GTCGACGAGGTCCTGGGTGCGGGTCCGCATGGCGTCACGCCGATCGCGGATCGCGTCGGTGACAGCTCGGAGGACCTCGTCAGCCCGCATCGGCACGCGGGAGGCGAACGGTGAACACCGAACCCTCCCCCGGCGTCGAGTCGAGCTCGATCTCGCCGCCGTGCTGGGCCACCGCGAGCCGCACGATCGCGAGGCCGAGCCCGGAGCCCCCGACCCGTCGGGTCGAGGACTGGTCGGCCTGCCGGAAGGGCTCGAAGATCTGATCGTGGAGCGCCGGGTCGATGCCGATGCCCTCGTCGGCGATCGCCAGGACCACCTGGGCGCCCTCGGGGCGCACCGTCACCCGCACGGTCCCGCCCTCGGGGGAGAACTCGATCGCGTTCACCACGAGGTTCGAGATGATCTGCACGAAGCGCATCTCGTCCGCCCGGACGATCGCCGATCCGGCGTCGAGCGCCAGGTGCACGCTGGCCGCGGCGGCGAGCGGCTCGAGTTCACGGACGACCGCACCGGCCACGGTCGCGGCGTCGAGGAGCACGACCTCGAGGTCCGCCACGCCGGATCGCAGCCGCTCCACGTCGAGGATGGCGTCGACGAGGTGCTGGAGCCGGCGGGCGTTCGCCGCCGCGATCTCGAGGAGTTCCTGGTTCTGCGCCGGGAGGCCCGCGGTGTCCTCGACGAGCGCCAGTGCGCCGGTGATCGCGGCGAGCGGGGTGCGCAGTTCGTGGCTCACCGTGGCGATGAGCTCGTCCTTCATGGCGTCGAACTCCCGGGCGGCGGTGACGTCGCGGGCGACGGTGGAGAGGAACTCGACCTCGCCGCGCGCGTCGCGGTGCACGATGATGAGCTGCGAGACGAGGGTCTCGGTCCCGTCGGGGCGGACCAACGCGCTCTCGCCGAGCCACGAGCCATGCTCGAACGCGTGGGGGATCCCCTCACCTGCCACCCGCTCGGTCGCCCAGGCCGGATGGCAGGCCGCGATCGACGCACCGAGGAGTTCGTCCAGCGAGCTGCGGCCGACCATGGTCAGGCCGGCCGGATTCACGTAGACGACGTTCGCCGATGCGTCCGCGATCCCGATGAAGTCGCTGGAGGCCTCCACGATCAGTGCGAGTCGGGAGTTCGAGGCCGCCGTCTCCACGCGTTCCCGCTCCGCACGGTGCGCCCGGACGACGGCCCCCACCGTACTGATCAACGGCTCGAGCCGGGCGAGCAGCTCCTCGTCGTAGCCCTCCGGACGATTGGCGATGCCGAACATGCCGATGAACGAGGCACCGTGGCGCAGCGGCACCCCGAGGAACGCGTTGAGGGGTGGGTGGCCCGACGGCACGCCGCCGGCCCGGGGGTCGTGGGGGGCGTCGTTGGCGATGACGACCTCACCGGTCGCAAGGCACCGACCGAAGAGGGTGTCGAGGTTCCTGAACTCGAGCCCGAGGACCCGCTGGGCCTCGAAGAACGCGCGCGTCTCGTCGTTCCAGGCGAGGTTCGTGATCGCGTAGGTCTTGAGGAACCGCGTGCCGTCCGGTTCGGTGAGCACCTCGCCGATGAACCCGTACTCGCTGTTCGTGATCTCGACGATGAGGTCCAGGAGGAACTCGAAGAACTCGTCGGCCGGTCGCTCGAGGAAGAGCGCGTGGACGGCGGTGATCCGAGCCAGGAGTTCCTGATCGGTGAACTCGGCCGAGACCGCATCGACCTGTCGGCGGGCGGGCGTCACGACGCACCCGCCGCGAGCTGCTGGACACGGGTCACGAGCACCTTCGGGTCGAACGGCTTCGTGAGCACGTCGGCGGCGCCCGCGCCCCGGTAGGTCTCGAGGTCGGTCTTCTGGGTCCGGGCGGTGAGGAAGGCGACGGCGACGCGGTCGCCCCCGGGGAGCGCCCGGAGCCGGTCGAGGGTCTCGAGGCCGTCCATGCCCGGCATCATGACGTCGAGGAGCACGACGTCGAAGGTGCCGGCCGCGAACTCGGCGAGGGCGTCCGGGCCGGAGGCGACGGCGGCGACCTCGAAGTCCTCGACCCGTTCGAGCGCGATGCGCAGGAGTGTGCGGATGTCGGGTTCGTCGTCGACCACGAGGATGCGGGCCACCGTCCGAGGCTAGCGCCCGGGTCCGGACCACCCCCTTGCGCCCGCGGGCCCCGGACCGCACCGCGGCCACGGCGTGGGGTAGAACCTCTCCCCGACCGGCCCCGACCCGGGGGTCCGGGAACGCCCCCTGCGGAGGAACCATGCCCGAGGCCGTGATCGTCGCCACCGCTCGCACCCCGATCGGTCGAGCCATGAAGGGGTCGCTCGTCGACTGCCGCCCCGACGACCTCGCGGCGTTCATCGTGCGCACGGCACTCGACAAGGTGCCGAACCTCGACCCGGGCGAGATCGAGGACCTCATGCTCGGCAACGCCCAGCCGGCCGGCGAGCACGGGTACAACATGGCCCGCGTCGTCGCGCTGCTGGCCGGCCTGCCGACCGTGCCGGGAGCCACCGTCAACCGCTACTGCTCGTCCTCCCTGCAGACGATCCGCATGGCCGCGCACGCGATCCGGGCCGGCGAGGGCGACGCGTTCATCGCCGCCGGCGTGGAGTGCGTGAGTCGGTTCCCGAAGGGTCGGGCCGACGGCCACCCCGACACCAAGAACCACGAGTTCGACGACGCCATGGCCCGCACGGCCGCCCGCGCCGAGGGCGGGCAGGGCCCGTGGGCCCCGCCGGCGTCCGGCCTCTCGGACATCTACATCGCCATGGGCGAGACGGCCGAGAACGTCGCCGAGTACGCGGACGTGCCCCGTGAGCGGATGGACGAGTTCGCCGCGCTCTCGCAGCAACGGGCCGTGGAGTCCCAGCGCAACGGCTTCTTCGAGCGGGAGATCACCCCGGTCACCACCCCGGACGGCACGGTGGTGAGCGTCGACGACGGCCCGCGCGACGGCACGACCGTCGAGAAGTTGAGCCAGCTCAAGCCGGTGTTCCGACCCGACGGCCGGATCACCGCCGGCAACGCGTGCCCCCTCAACGACGGGGCGGCCGCGGTGATCGTGATGAGCGAGACCCGGGCCGAGGCGCTCGGCATCACGCCGCTCGCGCGTGTCGTGTCCTCCGGCGTGAGCGCACTCGACCCGGAGATCATGGGCCTCGGCCCGGTCGAGGCGTCGCGGGCCGCGCTGCGCCGGGCCGGTCTGACGATCGACGACATCGACCTCGTCGAGATCAACGAGGCGTTCGCCGCCCAGGTGATCCCGTCGGCCGACGAGCTCGGCATCCCGTGGGAGAAGCTCAACGTCAACGGCGGTGGCATCGCCCTCGGCCACCCGTTCGGCATGACCGGCGCCCGCATCATGACGACGCTGCTCAACGGTCTCGAGGACCGGGGCGGCCGCTACGGGCTCGAGACGATGTGCGTCGGCGGCGGCCAGGGCATGGCGATGGTGGTCGAGCGCCTGTCCTGATCGGTCCCGATCAGACCGGGGGTCGACCCCGGAACGGCGTGAGGCTCCAGCTCCACCGGAAGCGTCGGCCCCGCACGAGGTACTGCGGCAGGGTGTCGGGGCCGCACGACGCGGTCCCGAGGCCGCGCATGTGGGCGTCGACGTGCAGATGGGTGCGCGGCTCGGGCCGCAGTTCCACGTCGTGCTCCGCCGCATCGATCGCGCCGACCGAGTGGTCGAGCGCCGAGAAGCCGTACGGCCTGGCGGCGCGCACGAGGACCCCGCGGCCGCCGTCCGAGACCGCGACCCAGCGGGTGTCGGTGTGGTGGCCGTGTTCCTGGGGTCGCACGTAGGGCACGTACTGCTCGGCCACGGTCGAGGTGAACCGACCCAGCGCGGCACTGCGCGCCCGGTCGGGGTACGACTCGTGCGGGCCACGCCCGTACCACTCGAGGCGGTCGAACGATCCGGGCAGCACGAGCACGACGCCGACCCGCGGCAGATCGTCGCAACGCTCGGGGACGTCGAGGGTCTCATCGAACGCGAACTCGCCCCGCTCGGTGACCGAGAGCCGACGTCGGTGGCGGAACACGAGCCCGTCGGCCCCGTGCCAGTGGACCTCGTGGTCGACCACGGATGCACCGTCGCGCCGACGGGTCCGGCTCGACACCACCTCGGGTTCGAGCCGATCGAGGCCCCAGCGCCGCCAGCGGTCGGCGGGGGTCGGCATGCCCGCCATCGGACGGACGCCGTCGTTGTCGGTGGGCGCGCGGAAGAGTGACAGCCGCGGACCCGTCTCGAGCAGCGCGACCCCGTCGATCTCGAGGTCGGTCAGCCCCGCGGGCCCGCCGCCGAGCCGGGCGACGACGCCGTTCGCGAGTTCGAAGACCGACCCGGTGCCCGTGCACGCGACCGCGCGGACCCGCGGGACCGGCGGCCGCACGCCGATCGGGAGCTGGTGGTGCGCCACCTCGAAGCCGCGCTCGCACCAGTCGGTCGCGCGCGCCGTACGGAACCGCAGGTCGAGCACGAGTTCGCCGGTGGCCCGCCGGGGCACCTCCACCGGGAGGTCCCAGGACACGGTCGCGCCCGGAGCCACCGCGGGGAGCGCCACCCGCCCACCGGCGATCCGCCGCCCGTCGGCGAGGACCGCCCACTCGGCTCGGAGGTCGGACAGGTCGGTGAAGTCGCGGCGGTTCGTGATCCGGAGGCGACCGGCACGCGCACCGTGCGCGTTCGCCGGGCCGCGCGCCTCGACGCGCACGGGTGCCGCGAGGTGCTTGTGCTCCTCGAGCGCCGGTTTCGGGGTGCGGTCCGGCCACACGACACCGTCGAGGCAGAACGACCGGGCATCGGTCGGATCGCCGAAGTCACCGCCGTACGCGTAACGGGTGGTGCCGTCCGGCAGCGTCTGGCGCAGTCCATGGTCCCAGAACTCCCAGATGAAGCCGCCCTGGAGTCCGTGGTACGCCTCGATGGCGTCCCAGTACTCGCCGAGCGTGCCGTTCGAGTTCCCCATCGCGTGGCTGTACTCGCACATGATGAGCGGGAGGTCGCCGTTGACCTTCGCCGCACCGGTGCGCGCCCAATCGACGATGTCCGCGATCTCCGGGTACATCGGACACACGAGGTCGGTGACGGTCTGGGGTCGGTCCCACCACCCCATGATCGCCCCCTCGTAGTGCAGCGGGCGGCTCGGGTCGTGCCGACGGATCCACGCGGCGAGTGCGTCGTGCGCCGCGCCGTACCCGCTCTCGTTGCCGAGCGACCAGCAGATGATCGAGGGGTGGTTGCGGTCCCGCCGGACCATGCGCGCGCCCCGGTCGATCCATGCCGCGACGTACCGGGGGTCGTGGCAGAGCGAGGTGATGAACGCGTGGCTCTCGATGTTCGCCTCGTCGATCACGTAGAGCCCGAGTTCGTCGCACAGGTCGTAGAACTCCGGCGCGTTCGGCGAGTGCGAGGTGCGCACCGCGTTGAACCCGAACCGCTTCATGAGCACGAGGTCGGCCCGCATCTGCTCGACGGTGACGACCCGACCGGTGTCCGGGTCGAAGTCGTGCCGGTTGACGCCCCGGATGAGGACCGGTCGACCGTTGATGAGCAGCTCGCGGTCACGCACCTCCACCCGGCGGAACCCGACGTGCTGCGCGGTGACCTCGTGGACCGCGCCGGTCGGGTCGAGCAGCGTGACGACGAGCCGGTACCGGTCGGGCGTCTCGTGCGACCACCGGCGGACCGCGGGCACCTCGGTGGCGAGGCGGACGAACGCCCCCTCGTAGAGGTAGGGGAAGGTGTGGCCGGGCACGTCGCCCCCGAGCGGCGTGCGGGTGACCCGCCGACCCTCGAGCGTCTCGAGCACCGCCTCGACCCGCCAGCCCGTGCGGTCGGCCCCGCCCGGGAACCCGATGTGCACGGTGGCCTCGAGGGTGCCGGTGGTGAGGTCGTCGGCGAGGCCGGCCGTCACCTCGACGTCGGCGAGGTGGACCATCGGCGTCGAGAGCAGCCGGACGCTGCGGTGGATGCCGCCGTGCCACCACTGGTCCTGATCCTCGACGTACGAGGCGTCGGACCAGCGCACCACCATCGCGGCGAGCGTGTGACGCCCGCCCGGGCGCACGTGCTCCGTGACGTCGAACTCGGTCGCGAGCCGGGAGTCCTTGGCGAGCCCGACGGGCGTGCCGTCGACCCAGACCATGACCACGCTCTCCGCCCCGCCGATCTGCAGCACGACCCGGCGGCCGCGCCAGGCGCGCGGCACCGAGAAGGTCGTGCGGTACAGGCCGGTCGGGTTGTCCTCGGGGACCTCCGGCGGCTGGAGGTCGAACGGCATCGCGATGTTCGTGTAGATCGGGGTCGCGAACCCCTGCATCGTGAAGCAACCCGGCACCGCGACCTCGCGCCAGCGCGCGTCACGGAAGGTCGTGCCCTCCCAACCACGCGGGGCACTCGCCGGACGATCGACCCCGAGGAACCGCCACCGTCCGTCGAGACTGCGGACCCACGGGGAGTCCGGGAGCGCGCTCCCCGTGCCGGCCCGGGCCGCGTCGACCTCGGCGTGGCTCCAGAACGGGGTGCGCATCGGCTCCCGGCCGATGCCGGTCACCTCCGGCTCGCGCCAGGGCGCCGCACCCGCGGCGGGCCACACGGTCATCAGGACGCGCCGTACACCGGGGTCGGCGCGGGGGCCTCGGCGAGGAGCTCGGCGACCACCGGGCCGAGCTCGGCGGGATCCCAGCGGTGGCCCTTGTCGCGACGGGGCCCGTGCTGCCATCCGTCGGCGACGCTCACGACGCCGCCCTCGACCTCGAAGACTCGGCCGGTCACGCCGACGCTCTCGGGGCTGCCCAGCCACACGACGAGCGGCGCCACGTTCTCGGGGGCCATGAGGTCGAACGAGTCGTCCTCGGGCTTGGCCATCGTGTCGGCGAAGACCTGCTCGGTCATCCGGGTGCGGGCCGCCGGCGCGATCGCGTTGGCGGTGACGCCGTAGCGGGCCATCTCGGCGGACTGCACGAGGGTCATCGCCGTGATCCCGGCCTTGGCCGCGCTGTACGCGCCCTGGCCGACGCTGCCCATGAGCCCTGCACCGCTCGACGTGTTGATGATGCGCGCGTCGACGGCGGCACCGTGCTTCGACTGCTCGCGCCAGTAGGCGCTCGCGAAGCGGGCCGTGGCGAAGTGGCCCTTGAGGTGCACACGGATCACCGCGTCCCACTCCTCCTCGCTGCTGGAGAAGAGCATTCGGTCACGGAGGAAGCCCGCGTTGTTCACGAGCACGTCGAGGCCACCGAAGGTGTCGACCGCGCACTGCACGAGCGCCTGCGCACCCTCCCAGTCGGCGACGTCGCTGCCGTTCGCGACCGCCTCGCCGCCCATGGCCCGGATGGCGTCGACGACCTCGCCCGCGGGCCCGGTGGACGACCCGGTGCCGTCGAGCTCGGCCCCGAGGTCGTTCACGACGACCTTCGCACCCTGACGCGCGAACTCGAGCGCGTGCCCGCGGCCGATGCCCCGGCCCGCGCCGGTGACGATGACGATGCGGCCCTCGCAGATGCCGGGCATGGGACTCCCTCGGTGGTGCGGTCGACGGTGCGGTGGGCTCCGGGCGGCCCCGGAGCGGCGGTTACGGTACCCCCATGCAGTACGGGGTCACCATGTTCATGACCGACCGCACGATGGGGCCGGCCGCACTCGCCCGGGCGGTCGAGGAGCGCGGCCTCCACTCGCTCTACCTGCCCGAGCACACCCACATCCCGGTGAGCCGACGCACCCCGCCGCCGACCGGCGACGCCGAGCTCAAGGACGAGTACAAGCGCACGCTCGATCCGCTCGTGGCCCTTGCGATCGCCGCCGGGGTGACGGACCGCATCCTCCTCGGCACCGGCATCGCCCTCATCGCCCAGCGCGAGCCCATCGTCACCGCCAAGGCGATCGCCACCCTCGACCTCGAGGCGCGGGGGCGCTTCGTGCTCGGGATCGGGTTCGGCTGGAACGAGGACGAACTCGAGGACCACGGGTTCTCCATGCCCGAGCGGCGGGACGTGACCCGCGAGCGGGTGCTCGCGATGCGTGCCCTCTGGACCCAGGACGTCGCCGAGTACCACGGCACCCACGTCGACTTCGCGCCGTCGTGGTCATGGCCGAAGCCGTACGACGCGCCCGAGCGTCCGGGCCCGCCCGTGCTCATCGGCGGCGCGGCCGGCCCCAAGATGTTCGCCCACATCGCCGAGTACGCCGACGGCTGGATCCCGATCGGCGGCGCCGGCGTGCGCAAGGCCCTGCCGGACCTGCACCGGGCGATGGAGGAGCGCGGCCGCGACCCGAAGACCCTGCGCATCGTGCCGTTCGGCACCCTGCCGGACCCCGGCAAGCTCGAGTACTACGAGTCGATCGGCATCACCGAGATCGTCCTGCGGGTCGACGGCGGCGACGCCGACGCAGTGCTCCCGGTCCTCGACGGGTTCGCCGCCCTCCTCGACCGCTGACCGCGGGCGTCCCGGAGCCCGGCCGGTCCGCAGCGGCCGAGACCCGGCGCGCCCTCGACCGGTGACGGTTCGACGAACTTTGGAGGCTTTCCGTCGTCATGGGCACGGGGATCCTCCAAAGTTCGGGGGCTGGGGTGGCTCCCGGCCCTCGAGACGTTCGAGGATCGTGACGTTGGCCTGGCCGCCGCCCTCGCACATGGTCTGGAGGCCGTAGCGGCCCCCGGTGCGCTCGAGCTCGTGGAGCAGCGTGGTCATGAGGCGGGTGCCGGTCGCGCCGAGCGGGTGGCCGAGGGCGATCGCCCCGCCGTTCGGGTTCACCCGGGCCGGGTCGGCGCCGGTCTCGGCGAGCCACGCGAGCACCACGCTCGCGAAGGCCTCGTTGATCTCGACCGCGTCGATCTGGTCGATGGTCATGCCGGCCTTCCCGAGCGCGTACTCGGTCGCCCGGATCGGGGCCGAGAGCATCATGATCGGGTCGTCGCCGCGCACCGAGAGGTGGTGGATGCGCGCCCGGGGCGTCAGGCCGTGCTCGGCCAGCGCTCGTTCCGAGACCACGAGCACCGCGGTCGCAGCGTCGGAGATCTGACTCGCCATCGCGGCCGTGATGCGGCCGCCCTCGACGAGCGTCGGGAGCGAGCGGATCTTCTCCCAGTTCGGCTCCCGCGGCCCCTCGTCGGCGGAGACGCCGGCGAGCGGGACGATCTCGCGCTCGAAGAAGCCGGCGTCGCGCGCGCGGATCGCCCGCTCGTGCGACTCGACCGCGAACGCCTCCATGTCGTCGCGTGTGATGTTCCAGCGCTCGGCGATCATCTCGGCCCCGCGGAACTGGCTGACCTCCTGCGTGCCGTAGCGCGCGACCCAGCCCTCGGAGCCCGTGAAGGGATCGTCGAAGCCCATCGGCTGCGCGACGGTCATCGCGGAGGAGATCGGGATCATCGTCATGTTCTGCACGCCGCCCGCGAGCACCACATCCTGGGTGCCGCTCATCACGGCCTGCGCCGCGAAGTGCACGGCCTGCTGCGAGGACCCGCACTGGCGATCGACGGTCGTGCCGGGCACCTCCTCGGGCAGCCCGGCCGCGAGCCAGCAGGTGCGCGCGATGTCGCCGGCCTGCGGGCCGATGGCGTCGACGCACCCGAACACGACGTCCTCGACCGCGAGCGGGTCGATGTCGTTGCGCCCGACGATCTCGCGGATGACGTGCGCACCGAGGTCGGCCGGGTGGATGGCGCCGAGCCCCCCTCCGCGTCGCCCGACCGGGGTGCGCAGCGCGTCGACGATGTAGGCCTCAGGCATGGTGACTCCGGTGGGTGCGGCCGGGGGTCCCGGCGGATCGGATCAGAGGATCGCAGCGGCGACGCGCGCCCGGTGCCATCGGGCGTCGCCCCACGCGGCGGCGAGCGCCCAGGCCCGCTTCATCCAGAGGTGCAGGTCGTACTCGTAGGAGTACCCGATGGCCCCGTGGCACTGCAGCGCGGCCCGGCCCGCGAGTTCGGCGGCATCGCTCGCGTGCGCCTTGGCCATCGAGACGTGCACCGAGGCCTCGGGGTCGCCGACGGCGATCGAGTACGCCGCGCGGGCCACGAGGGGTCGGGCGAACTCGAGCGCGGTACGGGCGTCGGCGAGCTGGTGCTTGACCGCCTGGAACGAGCCGATCGGGGCGCCGAACTGGCGGCGGTCGGTCGCGTACTCGACGGTCATCCCGAGCATGCGGTGGCCGAGCCCGAGGAGCACGGCGGCGGTGCCGAGCGCACCCCGGTCGAACGCGGCACCGACCGCGTCGCCACCGGCGAGCTCGGCGGCATCCTCGGTCGACCAGGTGACCTCGGCGAGGTGGCGGCTGCGGTCGACGCTCTCGAGCGCCACGAGCCCGCAGTCGTCGGCGGGGATCGACCACAGGTGGCCGTCGGCCTCGGCGACGATGACGTCGGCGGAATCCGCGGCGAGCGCATGGGGCGCGCCGCCGATGAGGGTGGTGACGGTGCGGGGCCCGCTCAGCAGCGGGGCCGCCACCACCGCGTGCTCGACGATCGGCTCGGGCAGTGCGACCCGACCGCACTCCTCGAGGAGGAGCACGACGTCGACCATCGTCATTCCGAGGCCGCCCTCCGACTCCGGCACGAGGACCGAGAGCACCCCCATCTCCGCGAGGAGGTCCCAGACGGCGCCGCTGCGGCCGTCCTCGTTCTCCCATGCGGCCCGCACCACGGCGGGCGTGCACTCGCGCGTCAGCAGGTCGCGCACCGCGTCGCGGAAGTCGATCTGCTCATCGGTGAAGGCGAAGCGCACGGCTACTTCCTCGGCAGGCCGAGCACCCGCTCGGCGACGACGTTGCGCTGGATCTCGTTGGTGCCGGCGTAGATCGGGCCGGAGAGCGAGAACTGCCAACCCTTCGACCACGGCCCCTCGAGCTCAGCGCGGGCCCCGAGGATCCGTTGGGCGAGTTCGTGGATCCGGATGTCGAGTTCGGACCAGAAGATCTTCACCATGGAGGCCTCCGGTCCGGAGTGGCCGCCCCCGCTCAGGGTCGTGACGACCTCGAGCGTCTGGAGGCGGTACGCCTCCGCATCGATCCACACGCGCGCGACGTCGTCGCGCAGACCGGTGTCGGCCGGGTCGGCGTGCTCGCGCCACAGTTCGACGAGTCGGCCCGCAGCGGCCGTGAAGCGTCCCGGCGAGCGCAGGGTGAGCCCGCGCTCCGACCCGGCGGTGGCCATGGCGACGCCCCAACCCTGGTGCACCTCGCCGAGCACACCGTCGTCGGCGACGAACACGTCGTCGAGGAACACCTCGGCGAAGCCCTCGTCGCCGTCGAGTCGACCGAACCCGCGCACCGTGACGCCGGGCGCGTCGAGCGGGACGAGGAAGTAGGTGAGGCCCCGGTGCCGTTCGGCCTCGGGGTCGGATCGGAACAGGCCGAACAGGTGGGTGCAGAACGCGCCCCGCGTGGTCCAGGTCTTCTGCCCGGACAGCCGCCAGCCCCCGGCCGCCTCGTCGCGCACCGCGCGGCTCGTGACGCCGGCGAGATCGCTGCCGGCCTCGGGCTCGGACCACCCCTGCCCCCAGGTCTCCTCGCCGGACGCCATGCGCGGGAGGTAGCGGTCCTGCTGGGCCGGGGTGCCGAACATGAAGATCGACGGGGCGAGGAGGAAGATCCCGTTCTGGGTGACGCGCTGCGGCGCGCCGGCCCGGTAGTACTCCTCCTCGAAGATGATCCACTCCCACAGCGAGGCGTCACGCCCGCCGTACGCCTCGGGCCACGACACGACGGCGAGCCGAGCGTCGAAGAGCCGTCGCTCCCACTCGAGGTGGGCGGCGAAGCCGTCGCGCGTGTCCCCGGACGGCAGCGGCGGGTTCGGCACGTTGGCGGCGAGCCACTCGCGCACCTCCCGGCGGAAGGCCTCCTCGGCGGGGCTGAACGTGAGATCCACGGGCGCTTCCAGATCGACTGACGGGCCGTCAGAATGTACCGAACCGGCCCCGCGCGTCCCGTAGCGGCGGGTGTCACCGGGGGCTCGGGATGGAAGAATGCCCCGGTTCCCTCCGGAGAGGACCCCATGGCGGTCGACCGACCCAACCCGAGGACCGAGCGACGCGTCGACGGCAACGCGGCGTGGCTCAACGCGCTCCTCGACGCGATCGTCGTCATGAACCCCGACGGCACCATCGAGCAGTGGAACGACGCCGCGGCGCGATTGTTCGGCTGGCGGGCCGACCAGGCGGTGGGCGCTTCGTTCGCCGACCTCTGCATCCCCGAGGAGTACCGAGCGGCCCACGAGGCGGGCCTGGCCCGCTGGCGCGACACCGGCACGCTGGTCGTCACTGGCAAGCGCCTCGAGCTGCCGGCCCTCCGGGCCGACGGCCGGCGCATCGAGGTCGAGCTCACGGTCACGCTCGCCGAGGCCGGGGCCGGCCCGGTGTTCGTGGGGTTCCTGCGCGACATCACCGAGCTGCGGGAGGCCCAGCGGCGGATCGAGGCGAACGAGCACCGCTTCCGGGCGATCGTCGAGCACTCCCCCGCCATCATCTCGATCCTCGGGCGCGACGGGTCGTGGCAGTCGTCGACCACCGCCGGGTCCCGCATCCTCGGCTGGGACCGGGGGATCGCCCCGGAGGGGGGCATCTTCTCCCTCGTCCACCCGGACGACCTCGAGTACGCGATCGCGACCTTCAACGAGGTGGTCGCCGGCACCCGCGGCCCCGACGAACCCGTCGAGTTCCAGGTGCGGGCGGCCGACGGCTCGTGGCACTGGATCGAGACCGCGGCCGACAACCTGCTCGACGACCCGCAGGTCGACGCGATCGTCCTGCACTCGCGCGACATCACCGAGCGCCGCGAGCACGACACGCTCATCGCCCGGGCCGCCAGACGGCTGTCCGCCCTCGTCGAGAACCTCAACGCCGCGGTCCTCGTCGAGGACGCGGCCCGCCGGATGGCCATCGCGAACCAGCACTTCTGCGACCTCTTCGAGATCCCCGTCCCACCGGTGGCCCTCCTGGGCAGCGACTGCGCGGCGGCCGCCGAGCAGTCGAAGCGCCTGTTCGCGGATCCCGAGGGGTGGATGGCGAGCATCGATGCCGCCCTGACCGGCGGGGTGCAGGTCCTCGACGTCGAGTTCCGCCTCGCCGACGGGCGCACGGTGGAGCGCGACTACATCCCGATCCGGGTCGACGACCAGGACGAGGGCCACGTCTGGATCTACCGCGACGTGACCGAGCGCCGCGAGATGGCCGCCCGGCGGGAGCAGCTGCTCGAGGCCGAGCGGGAGGTGCGGCGGGCCATCGAGGACCAGAACGAGCGGCTCCGCCAGCTCGATCAACTCAAGTCCGACTTCGTGGCGAACGTGTCCCACGAACTCCGCACGCCGCTCACGTCGATCATGGGGTTCGCCGAGTTGCTCACGGACGGGGAGTCCGGCGGGTTCACCGAGGAGCAGTCCGAGTACCTCGAGGTGATCCGACGGGCGAGCGAGCGCATGTTGGCCCTCGTGACCGATCTCCTGCTGCTGTCACGCCTCGAGACCCGCAGCATCCCCCTCGATCGCACCGACGTCTCGGTGCCCGAGCTCGTGCGCGAGACCACCGGCGAACTGTCGAACGCCGCCCGGAGCAGAGGGGTGCTCGTCACCGATGCGTGCGACGACGGCCCGCCCGTCCGCGGCGATCACCTGCGCCTGCGTCAGGTCCTCGACAACCTCGTCTCGAACGCCACGAAGTTCACGCCGGAGGGCGGCAGCGTCGCCGTGCGCGCCACCCACGACGACGACGGCTGGCACATCGCCGTGACCGACACCGGCATCGGCATTCCGGCCGCCGAGGTCCCGCACCTCTTCGACAAGTTCTTCCGGGCGTCGAACGCACGGGACGGCAACGTGCCCGGCACCGGCCTCGGCCTCGCCATCTCCCAGGCGATCGCCGAACTCCACGACGGTCGCCTCACGGTCGAGAGCGTCATCGGCGAGGGCACCACCGTCACGGTGCACCTGCCGGGCTGAGCGACCTCAGACCTGACCGGTCGCCCGCGCCTTCGCCCAGCGGTAGTCGGCCTTCCCCGAGGGGGAACGCACGATCTCGTCGACGAGGTGCACCTCTCGCGGTGCCTTGTACCGGGCGAGGAGCGTGTGGCAGTGCT
The DNA here is from genome assembly GCA_046081705.1 of Actinomycetes bacterium. GTDB lineage: Bacteria > Actinomycetota > Acidimicrobiia > IMCC26256 > IMCC26256 > IMCC26256. The sequence continues at coordinate 14,043 of JBJTWK010000043.1, forward strand.
CGGCGAGGGTCTCGACGCCGGGCCGCGAGCCCGGGCGGGGCTTGACGACGGCGGCGACCCGCTCCCCCCAGCGCTCGTCGGGCACCCCGACGACGACCACGTCGAAGACGTCGGGGTGGCTCTTGAGCGCCGACTCGACCTCCTCCGGGAAGATCTTCTCGCCCCCGGAGTTGATGCTCACCGAACCGCGCCCGAGGAGCGTGATGGTGCCGTCGGCCTCGATCATCGCCATGTCCCCGGGCAGGACCCAGCGCCGACCCTCGAACTCGGCGAACACGCTCGCCGTCTTCTCGGGGTCCTTGTAGTAGCCGAGCGGCACGTACCCGCCCCGGGCGAGACGCCCGACGATGCCGGAGCCGGGCTCCACCGGACGGTTGTCGTCGTCGAGCACGGTCGTGTGCTCGCCCATGGCGAAGCGCGGGCGACCCTCGGCGTCGGTACCGGCGTTCGTGCCCTGGTACCCGGTCTCGGAGGCACCGAGGCTGTCGATGACCATGACGCTCGGCAGCCGCTCGGCGATGCGCGCCTTCACGGCGGGCGAGAGGATCGCGCCGCCGGAACCGATGACGAAGAAGCCCGACAGGTCGTACGACGCCCCGTCGTCGTCGAGCGCCTCGATGAGGGGTCGGGCCATCGCGTCGCCGACGAGGCTGATCGACATGACCCGCTCGCGTTCGACCGTGCCCCAGATCTCGTGCGGGTCCATCTTGCGCGACGACGACAGCACGAGCGTGTTGCCGCCGAAGATGGTCATCATCGCCACCCAGAGCGCCGCACCGTGCATGAGCGGGGCGACCGGCATCGACACGGTGCCGCCCCCGTCGACCGCCTTCTGCACGAACGCCTCCGGCGTGTCGGGCATCTCGCCACCCAGGGCGAGGAGCGGGCCGAGCGTCGAGAGGAAGAAGTCCCGCTGGTGCCACATCACGCCCTTCGGCATGCCGGTGGTGCCGCCGGTGTAGAGGATGTAGAGGTCCTCCTCCGACCGCGGCGCGAACGCTCGCTCGGGGGACGCGGCGGCGAGGGCCGCCTCGTACTCGGCCGCGCCGATCCGGTCGAGGTCGGCGTCGGTGCCGTCCTCGACCGCGACGAACACGGTCAGTCCCGGCGCCTCGGGTGCGACGTGCGCGATCCGGTCCACGAACTCCCGACCGTGGACGAGCGCACGCAGGTCGGCGTTGTCGAACAGGTAGGCGAGCTCGCCCTCGACGTAGCGGTAGTTGACGTTGATGGGTACCGCCCCGAGCTTGTACGCGGCGAACGTGCCCTCGACGTACTCCGGACCGTTGTAGAGGTAGAGACCGACATGGTCCCCTCGCCCGACGCCCCGGGCGGCGAGATGGTTCGCCAGTCGCGTCGCCCGTTCGTCGAGTTCGCGGTAGGTGAAGCGCCGGTCACCGCAGACCAGGGCGGTCCGATCGGGGACCGCGTCCGCGGTGGTTTCGAACAGGTCGGCGAGGTTCCACTGGAGCGACATGCCCCGGAGGTTACCGATCCGCACCGCTCCCCGGGGTTCCGGGCTAGCGCGTGACGATGACGCAGGAACCGTGGCCGAACAGCCCCTGGTTGATGGACAGCCCGACCCGGGCGCCCTCGACCTGCCGGCCCTCGGCCCGGCCCTGGAGCTGCCAGGTGAGCTCGCAGACCTGCTGGATCGCCTGAGCCGGCACCGCCTCCCCGAAGCACGCGAGGCCACCGCTGGCGTTGACCGGGACCCGGCCGCCGAGCGCCGTCACGCCCTCGTCGATGAGGCGCTCGGCCTCGCCCGGCGCGCACAGCCCGATGTTCTCGTACCAGTCGAGTTCGAGGGCCGTCGAGAGGTCGTAGACCTCGGCGAGGCTGAGGTCCTCGGGTCCGAGCCCGGCCTGCTCGTAGGCCGCGTGGGCGATCGAGTCTCGGAAGGTCCGCTCCGGCTCGGGCACCCCGAACGCCGAGTCGGTCGCGAAGTTGGGCATCTCGATCACGGTGTTCGGGTACGACGGCGTGACGGTGGCCACCGCCGAGATACGGACCGGATCGGCGACCCCCTTCGAACGCGCGTAGTCCATGCTGCACACGACGAGCGCCGCCGCGCCGTCGGAGGTCGCGCAGATCTCCAGCAGGCGGAGCGGATCCGACACGATCGGCGAGGCATCGACGTCCGCGATCGTGACCTCCTTGCGGAAGCGCGCGTACGGGTTGTTGAGCCCGTGCTTCGCGTTCTTGACCTTCACCTTCGCGAAGTGATCCGGCGTGGCGCCGAACTGCTCGATGCGGCGGCGTGCGTAGAGACCGAAGTAGGTGGGGTTGGTCGCGCCGAGCAGCCGGAACCGCAGCCAGTCGGGATCGTCCCCCCGCTCCCCCGAGTTGGGGGCGAGGAAGCCCTTCGGCGTCGTGTCCGCCCCCACGACGAGGGCCACATCGCACAGCCCCGCGAGGATCTGGGCCCGGGCCGCGTTCAGCGCGGTCGCGCCCGACGCGCAGGCGGCGTACGCGGAGGCGACCGGCGCCCCCTGCCACCCGAGCGCCTGCGCGAAGGTCGCACCCGCCACGTAGCCCGGGTAGCCGTTGCGCACGGTCTCACCACCGGCCACGAACTGGATGTCACGCCAGTCGACCCCGGCGTCCGCGAGGGCCTCACGCGCCGCGACCACCCCGTACTCGACGAAGTTGCGACCCCACTTGCCCCACGGGTGCATGCCGACCCCGAGGATCGCGACCTCTCCGACGCTCATCGTCGACCCTCAACCGGACGCCACTGCCACACGACGTACTCGTGCTCGTCGTCCTCGTACAGCACGCCGAGCTCGATCGCGACCTCGGCCCCCGACCGCAGGTTCGACGGGTCGCAGTCCGGCGCGAGCCGACCGAGCACCACCATGCGCTCCTCGTCGAGCTCCACCGCGAGCACCGTGTACGGCACGAACGGGTCGGGCGCCATGTACGGCGCCGGGGGCTGGTAGTGGTTCGTCGTCCAGGACCACACCCGCCCGGTCGCCGAGAGGTGGACCTCGGTGAGGTCCTCGGCCGGCGCGGCCGGGTTGCGCGAGAACGCGAGGTTCTTCGGGAAGAAGAACGAACCGGTCTCGGCGCCGCGGCTGCCGATGAGCCGTGGGTCGGCGCCGGTCGTGAACCAGCCCTCGACCGCGGGGACGCGGGTCTTCGCACTCACTCGGCGCCTCCTCGGGTCGTCCCGGTCGGCCCGGACAGGCGGGCGATGGTCGCCCCGGCCTCGCCCATGACCGACGTGATGATCTCGGCCACGGTCGGGAGCGCATCGATGACGCCGACGACCTGGCCCGTGGGCAGCACGCCGGCGTCGATCCGACCATCGACGAGCGCGGCCTTCGTGAGCATCGGGGCGTTGGCCGCCATCGCCATCTGCGCGTAGGAGAGCCCCTGCGCCTTCTTCATGGCGAGACCCTCGTGGAGCATCTCTCCCGCCGACATGCCGACCATCGAACGGAAGCGCAGCGCGTTGAGCGCCGCACGCGGTAGCGCCGTGAGGCGACCGGCGCCGGTGAGGTGCTCGACGAGTTCGGTGCGGATGACCCGCTGCGGGTGACCGTCGACGCTCGAGGTCACGACGGTGTCGTTGATGCCGGCCTGCAGGTACCGGCGCTTCACGTCCTCGGGCACGGTGCTCTCGGCCGAGAGGAGGAAGCGCGTGCCCATCGCGACGCCGGCCGCACCCCAGGCGAGCGCCGCGACGAGGCCGCGCCCGTCGTTGAAGCCGCCCGCCGCGATCACGGGGATGTCGACGGTACGGGTGACCGTCGGGACGAGGAGCGAGGTCGGCACGGTGCCGGTGTGGCCCCCGCCCTCGGCGCCCTGGGCGATCACGGCGTCGACTCCCCAGGCCGCCACCTTCTCGGCGTGGCGCGGCGCGCCGATGGTGGGCATGACGACGACGCCCTGGTCCTTGAGGGTCTTCACGAGCCGCTCACCCGGGGCCTGGGCGAACGATGCGACCCGGACGCCCTCACGGACGATGAGCGCGATGCGTTCGTCGACGTCGGCCTGGTCCGAGCGCAGGTTCACGCCGAACGGGCGGTCCGTGCGCTCCTTGACGGCGTGCACCGCGGTCGTGAGTTCCTCCATGGTCATCGTCGCCGAGGCGAGGATGCCCAGACCGCCGGCCGCGCTCGTCGCCGCCGTGAGGCGGGCGCCGGCGACCCAGCCCATGCCGGTCTGCACGATGGGGTACTGCGTCCCGAACAGGTCGCAGGCCGCGGTGCGGAGTGCGCTCACTCCGGCACCTCGCGCCCACGCAGGCCGTTCGGGTCGATCGCGTCGATGAGCGCGAGTTCCTCGTCGGTCGGCGACCGGGTCTCCGGGACGTCGTCGGGGACCACGAGTTCGAAGCCCGTCGCCGCGATGATCTCCTCAACGGTCACGCCCGGATGCACGGACCGGAGTCGCATGGTGTTGTCGGGGGTCTCGAAGTCCATGACGCCGAGGTTCGTCACGACGTGGCCGAGGCGGTGGAAGCGCCCTGCCGCACCGAGCGCACGGGCCCGGTCGTACCCGACCCCGGTGACCACGTCGACCTGCTCGACGAAGGTCTTCGCGTTGTGCGCCGGGATCCAGTACGAGGTGCGGTTCTGGATCGTGTTGCCCGGGGCGCCGCGGAACCCGAGGAGCTGCGCCTTCGGTCGGTCCATCGGCCCGATGCACGCGAAGTTCTGGTTGCCGTGCCGGTCCATCTGGGACGCGCCCATCATCACGTGACGGCGGCCCGACCACACGACGTCGAACATCGAACGGTACGGGTTCCATGCCTCCACGACCTTGTCGGGGGCCGCCACGCCGACCGGCATCGCGTTGGCGACGAGCAGCGCCTCACCGTCGGTCATGACGAGGTCGGGTTCGAAGGTGGCGCGGGCGAGACGACCGCCGATCATCGGGATCGTGCCGATCGGGTTGGCCATGATCTCGCCGTCGCCACGGAACGCCTCGGCGACCGCGATCACGCAGTGGTCGGCCCGGGTGCTCACAGCCCCACCACCTTCCGGTACTCGGCGTGGTCGCCGCAGTCGATGTACTTGGTGCGGAACGCCGCCCAGGCGTCGGGGTCCTTGGCCGACGCGGCGTACTCCTGCTGGAAGGCCTCGTCACGGGCGTAGTCGGGCGGGCACTCGGTGAAGTGTGCACCGAACGGGGCCTCGATCACACCGTCGGTCATGAGGCGGCTGACCCGCAGGGTCTGCACCGCGCCGCCGGCGATGAGGTCCTCGGTCGGGACCACGCGCTCGACCGACATGAATCGGCGTTCGGCCGCACCGAGGAACAGATCGTCGAAGTACGGGTCGACGCCGAGGTACTGCCCGTTGCCGCGGGCGTCGCCGCGATGCATGTGCACGAACGCCGCATCGAGGGTGAGGGCCGGCACCGCCACGAGTTCCTCGCCGTCCTCGTAGGGCGAGGTGACCGTGCGGAGTTCGGGCTGGTCCATGAGACTCGTGCCCAGGCCGACCCGCGTCGGGAGGAACGGCACCCGCCAGGCCGCAGCCTGGAGGCCGAGCAGGAACATCCCCTCGTCCATCTCGAGGGTGTCGACCGCCCCGGCCTGCCGCGCGCTGCGGAAGTGCGGCTCGAGCGCGATCGTGTCGAGCGACACGAACGCGTACACGACCTTGCGGACCTTGCCCGTCGCGCACAGGATCCCGACGTCCGGGCCACCGTACGAGACCACGGTGAGGTCGGTGAGCGGCGACCGGGCGATCGCGCGCACGATGCTCATCGGCTTGCGCCGGGAGCCCCACCCCCCGACCCCGATCGTCATGCCGTCGCGCAGTTCGGCGACGACGTCCTCCTCGGTCATGCGCTTGTCGGGCATCGGTGGTCTTTCGCTACTGGGGGAAGTCGGCGTCGCGCTTGGCGACAAAGGCGTCGCGGGCCTCGTCGGAGACCCCGGACAGGTTGAGTTCGAACGTGAAACCCTGCTCGAACCGGTAGGAGCGCCGGACGTCGACCGGATCGATCCCGTTGAGCGAGGCCTTGGCCGCGCGCATCACGGTCGGCGACTTCGCCGCGATGTCCCGGGCGATGCGCAGCGCGGCCTCACGCAGCTCGCCCACGGGGACCACCTCGGCGACGCTCCCGTGGTGGAGGAGCTCCTGGGCCGTGATCGGCTTCGCCGTGTAGACCATCTGGCGCATCCGGTGCTGGGGGACGAGCCGGGCGAGGTGGGTCGCGGCACCGAGCGCGCCCCGGTCGACCTCGGGGAGGCCGAAGGTCGCGTCGTCCGCGGCCACGATGATGTCGGCGTTGCCCACGAGGCCGATCCCGCCTCCGAGGCAGAAGCCGTTCACCGCGGCGATCACGGGCACCTCGCACTCGTAGACGGCGGCGAAGGCCTCGAAGCAGCCCCGGTTCGCGCCGATGAGCGCATCGAAGCCCTCGGTCGCCTGCATCTCCTTGATGTCGACGCCGGCGTTGAACCCGCGCCCCTCGGCCCGCAGGACGACCACCCGCACCTGCGGATCGCGCCCGAGCGCGCGCAGGCGGTCCGCGAGGTCGAACCAGCCGGCGACCGTGAGCGCGTTCACCGGCGGGTTGTCCATCACGATCTCGGCGATGCCCTGCTCGTCGATCGTGTGCGTCGTGCCCATCGCGGTCCTCGCCCCCTCGTCGCCCGGCCGGCCCGGGTGTCCTCGCACGCCCGACTCCCGCGGATCTGAGGGGTCGTCAGACGGAGGCGGTACCTTATCCCCATGCCTGATCCGCTGGACCTGTCGGGGCGCGTCGTCCTCGTGACCGGGGGCGCCAAGGGCGTCGGTCGCGGGATCACCGAGCGGTTCCTCGCCGCTGGCGCGCAGGTCCTCATCTGCGGCCGCTCGACCCCCGAAGAACTGCCCACCGCCGATGGCCGCACCGCGCGCTTCGTGCCCGGCGACGTGCGCGAACCCGATGCGGTGCAGGCCATCATCGACGAGGCGGTCGTCACCTTCGGGCGCCTCGACGTGCTCGTGAACAACGCGGGCGGCGCACCCCCGGCCGACACCGCGACGGTCTCACCCCGATTCTCCTCGGCCATCATCGGCCTCAACCTCGTAGCCCCCCTCGTGTGCTCGCAGTTCGCGAACGCCGTGATGCAGGGCCAGGACGACGGCGGCGCGATCATCAACATCGCGAGCGTGAGCGGGGCGAGACCGTCCCCGGGGACCGCGGCGTACGGCGCGGCCAAGGCGGGCCTGCTCAACCTCACCACCACGATGGCGGTGGAGTTCGCGCCCAAGGTGCGTGTGAACGCGATCACCGCCGGACTCATCCGGACCGAGCAGAGCCACCTGCACTACGGCGACGAGGCGGGCATCGCCCGGGTGGCCGCGACCATCCCGATGGGCCGGCTCGCCGAACCGGCCGACATCGGGGACGCCTGCGTGTTCCTCGCGTCCCCGCTCGCCTCGTACGTGACGGGGGCGAACCTGCTGCTCCACGGCGGGGGCGAGCGCCCGGCGTTCCTCGACGCCGCCGACCCGACCGCGGGCTGACCCGCGCGCCTCTCCGGCTACGGGTGCTGGCTGGACACCGACACGACCTCACCGGTCATGTAGGTGGAGTAGTCGCTCGCCAGGAACACGATGACGTTCGCGACCTCCCACGGCTCCGCCGCCCGCCCGAAGGCCTCGCGGGTCGTGAGCTCGGCGAGCAGGTCGTCGGTGGTGACCTTCGAGAGGAACGCGTGCATCGCGAGGCTGGGCGCCACCGCGTTGATGCGCACCCCGAACTCGGCCGCCTCGAGCGCGGCGCAGCGGGTGAGGGCCATGACGCCCGCCTTCGCCGCCGCGTAGTGGGCCTGGCCCTGCTGGGCCCGCCAACCGATGACGCTGGCGTTGTTCACGATGACGCCGGTCCCGCGCTCGCGCATCGCACGCATGCCCGCCCGCATCATGCGGAAGGTGCCGTTGAGGGTGACGTCGAGGACCTTGCCCCACTGCTCGTCGGTCATGTCCACGACGTTCGCGGTGCCGCCGAGGCCCGCGTTGTTGACGAGCACGTCGAGGCCGCCGTACTCGACCACCGTCGCGTCGACGAGGTACTGGACCTGCTCCTCCACCGTGACGTCGCACGGGATCGCGAGCGGTCGCGTGCCGCCGATCCCCGCCAGTTCCTCCGCGGCCTCACCGAGGCGTCGCTCGTGCGCGTCGGAGATGACGACGGTCGCACCCTCCTCCATCGCCCGCTTGGCGGTGGCGAAGCCGATGCCGGTGCCGGCCGCCGCGGTGACGAGCACGGAGCGGCCCTGGAGGAGTCCGTGGGCCTCGGGGTACGCGGGGGTCTCGCCCACGGTCACACCACCTTCGGTTCGGGCGGCAGACCGAGGGCCCGCTCACCGATCACGTTGCGCTGGATCTGGTTCGAGCCACCGTAGATCGTGTCGGAGCGGGTGAACAGGAAGATCCGCTGCGCGAGCGAGAGGTCGTACGGGGCGCCGTCGGCCAGTTCGGCCTCCGGACCGAGCACGTCCATCGCGAGGTTGCCGAGCTCGCGGTGCAGCGTCGCCCAGTAGAGCTTCGAGATCGAGGTCTCACGCGTGAGCGTGCCCTGCTCGAGCGACGACAGCGACCGCAGCGCGGTGAACTTCATGATCTCGAGTTCGATCCAGGCCTGCATGAGGCGCTGACGCAGTACGGGATCGGAGACGTTGCCGCGGCGCTTCGCGGTCTCGATGATCTCGCGCCACTCGTTCATGAACGTGAGCTGCTGGCCGAGGGTGAGCGCGCCGCGCTCGAAGGCGAGCGTCCCCATCGCGATGCGCCAACCGCCGTCGACCTCACCGACGATGTTCTCGGCCGCGGTGCGGGCGCCGTCGAAGAACACCTCGTTGAACTCGGAGGTCCCGGTGGCCTGCACGATCGGACGGATCTCGATGCCCGGCTGGTCCATCGGCACGAGGAGGTACGAGATGCCCCGGTGGCGCGGGGCGTCGCGGTCGGTGCGGCACAGCACGAAGCACCACTGCGAGAAGTGGGCGAGCGAGGTCCAGACCTTCTGCCCGTCGATGACCCACTCGTCGCCCTCGAGGACCGCCCGCGTCGAGAGGTTCGCAAGGTCCGAGCCCGCGTTCGGCTCCGAGTAACCCTGGCACCACAGCTCCTCGCCGCTCGCGATGCGGGGGAGGAACCGGGCCCGCTGCGCGTCGGTGCCGAAGTGGAGGATCGTGGGGCCGATGAGGCCCTCGCCGATGAGGCCGACCCGGCCGGGACCCCCGGCGCGCGCGTACTCCTCGTAGAAGATCACCTGCTCGAGCAGGGTCGCGCTCCGACCGCCGTACTGCTCCGGCCAGGCGAGGCACGTCCAGCCCGCGTCGCCGAGCGCCCGCTCCCACTCCCAGCGCTCCTCGAACAACGAGTGCTCGTCACCGGGACCGCCGCGCCCGCGCACGCCCGCGAAGGGCCCCGAGAGCCGATCCGTGAGCCAGGCCCGGGCCTCGGCCCGGAAGGCCTCCTCGGCGGCGGAGAAGCGCAGATCCACGACGCCTATCTACCCCACGACCGGCCGCGGTCCCGGAACGCGGCTCACGCGCCCGGACGGAAGTACGGGTTCCACGGCGCGGTGCGGGCGTCGAGCACCGTACGCAGATCCGGGGTCTGGCGCACCCCAGCGACGATGGCGTCCCGCGCCGCCTGGCGGTTGTTGCGGTACACCGCGTCGGCGTCGGTCGCCGCCGGGTCGACCCACACCGCGACGATGAGGCACTGCTCGTGGAGATCCGTCGCGGGCACGAAGCCGTCGGCGACGGCATCGGCGATGCCCGAGGCGACGCCGGCCTGGGCCGCGCCCCAGGTGAGCCGCCCGTGCGCGTCCGACGCGATCGTCGCCTTGTTCACGAAGAGGGTCATCGGCTGGACGGGTACCCCCGGCGCCACCACCGCGACGAACGGTACGTGCCCGGCGGTCGGGGTCGCGAGCGCGGTCGCCCACGCCGTCCCCGTGGGCCCCACCCGGTGGCCGAGCACCGTGTTGACGTGCGCGGCCTCCGCACCCTCACCGACGAACGCCTCACCGATCTGCATGACGGCATCGTGCCACGGCACCTACAGTCGGTGCGCAGTCCGCGCCCGGGGTCGCTCCGGAACGCATCACCTCCGAGAACCGAGGATCAACCCCATGCCCGCATGCAAGGTCGGTGTCCAGCTCCACCCCCAGGTCGCTCCCCTCGAGGACCTGCGCTCCGCATGGAAGGCGGCCGATGCGCTCGGCATCGACTCGCTGTGGGTCTGGGACCACTTCTACCCGCTGTACGGGGACCCCGACGCGTTCCACTACGAGTGCTACTCACTGCTCGGCGCGATGGCGGTCGACACCTGCCACGCGACGATCGGCGCACTCGTGACCTGCAACTCCTACCGGAACCCGCAGTTGCTGGCGGACATCGCCCGCACGACCGACCTCCTGTCGGACGGCCGGTTCGTGCTCGGCATCGGATCGGGCTGGTTCGAGCGCGACTACACGGAGTACGGCTACGAGTTCGGGACGGCCGGCGGTCGCCTCCGCGCGCTCGAGCGCGACCTGCCGATCATCCAGGCCCGCCTCGCCAAGCTGACCCCCGCACCCAAGGGCCCGCTGCCGATCCTCATCGGCGGGTCGGGCGAGAAGGTGACCCTGCGCCTCGTGGCCGAGTACGCCGACGCCTGGAACACCTTCGGACCGCCCGAGCACTTCGCGGCGAAGAACGCGATCCTCGACGACTGGTGCGCGCGGCTCGAGCGCGACCCGCGCGAGATCGAACGCACCGTCGCGATCGGCGCGCACGAGATCGACGACTGGGAGCGGTTCGTCGAGGCGGGCGCCGACCACCTCATCCTCATGTCGGGTCACCCGTACGACCTCGAGCCGCTCGAGCGGCTGCTCGCAGCCGTCCGGGCCTGACCGGACCGTGGCCCCGCCGCGCGTGTGCACGCCCGGCTGGGGCACGGGGTTCCTCGCCGACCTGACCGTCCCGGGCGAGTTGTGGCACGCGCTGCGCGCCCCCGGGCTCCTCGCCGGCGCGGCGTTCCCCGGGCGGGTCGACTGGCCCGCGCTCGCCGCCGCGGGCTTCACCGACGTCGTGTGCCTCACCCACGACGCGCCGCCCTACGACCCCGCGCCGCTCGCCTTCCACGGGTTCGCGATGCAGGACCTCCTCGCGGCGCACGCCGGCCCGGACTCCCCCGGCGCCGAGCGGGCCGCCACGCTCGCCGCCGCCCGACTCACCGCGGACGCCGTCGGGGCCGGCCGCGGCGTCGTGGTGCACTGCCGGGCGGGCCGGGGCCGCACCGGCACGGTCATCGGGTGCGCGCTCGTGATGCTCGGCCTGGATCCCGCGTTCATCGTGGACTGGCTCGACACGACCCAGCGCGGCCGGAACCGCGCCGGGTGGCCCGAACAGGACTGGCAGCGGCGGACGGTGCTCACCTGTCCGACCTGATCCGCACGTCGTCGCCGACCTAAGGTGCGGGCAACACGCGGGAGTCCGGTGCGCCGGGCTGAGAGGGTGGCACCGCAGCCGCCGACCGTACGCACCTGATCCGGATCATGCCGGCGCAGGGAGTGCAGGGCCCGATCGCCCTCCTCGCGTGGACGCACGTGCGTCACGACGACGAGGAGGAACATGCGGGAGGCCCTGATCCTCGCCGGCGGCGAGCCGGTGGATCCGCGGTGGCACGACGAGGTCGCGGCCCGCGCCGCGGCCGGAGCCGTCGTCGTGGCCGCGGACTCCGGGATCCACCACGCCCACGCGCTCGACCTCCCGGTCGACCGGCTCGTCGGCGACCTCGACAGCGCGAGCGCGGCGGCCGTCGATCGGGCGCGGGCCGAGGGCACCCCGGTCGAGGCGCACCCGACCGACAAGGACGCGACCGACCTCCACCTCGCGCTCGACGCCGCACGCCTCGCGGGCGCGACGCGCGTCACCGTGCTCGGCGCGGGTGGGGGCCGTCACGACCACCTCCTCGCGAACGCGCTGCTGCTCGCCGCGGACGAGTTCGCCGACCTCGACCTCGACGCCTGCTTCGGGGCCGACCGGATCACCGTCGTGCGCACCACGGCCCGCCTGCGGGGCGCCGTGGGCGACCGGGTGAGCCTCCTCGCCGTCGGCGGACCGGCCCACGGGGTGACCACGACGGGCCTGCGCTGGCCCCTCCACGGCGAGACCCTCGGGGCCGGGTCCAGCCGCGGGGTCAGCAACGAGTTCGTCGCCCCCGAGGCCGGGATCACCGTGACCGCCGGCACCCTCCTCGCCATCGCCCCCGACCCCCGGAGCACCTGATGCGCCGCATCCTCGCCGTCCTGTCCCTCCTCGCCGTCGCCGCGACCGCGCTCCCGGCCTGCGCCGACCCCGGCGGGGGTCGGGACACCGTCACCCTCGTCACCCACGACTCGTTCGTGATGTCGAAGCCGGTGCAGCGCGCGTTCGAACGTTCCACCGGCCTGCGCCTGCGCATCCTGCGCAGCGGTGACGCCGGGGCTGCGCTCAACCAGGTCATCCTCACGAAGGACCGTCCGCTCGGCGACGCGTTCTTCGGCGTCGACAACACGCTCATCGCACGTGCACTCGAGGCGCGGATCTTCGTGCGCCACACGCCGCGGGGCGCGGCCGCCCTGCCCACTGACCTCGTCATCGACCGCACGGGCCACGTCACGAGCGTCGACTACGGCGACGTGTGCGTGAACTACGACGTCGAGTACTTCTCGGCCGGCGAGGAGCGGGCGCTGCCGTCCACCCTCGACGACCTCGCCGAGCCCCGGTTCGCGTCGGCGCTCGTCGTCGAGGACCCCACGACCTCGAGCACGGGGCTCGCCTTCATGCTCGCGTCGATCGCCCGGTTCGGGGACGGGTGGCTCGACTGGTGGTCGGACCTGCGCGCCGGCGGCGTCACCGTCGTCGACGGGTGGGAGCAGGCCTACAACGCCGAGTTCAGCGGCGGGGCCGGCGAGGGCGACTCCCCCCTCGTCGTCTCCTACGCCACGAGCCCGGCCGCCGAGGTCCTCTACGCCGACCCCCGGCCCGCGAGCGCCCCGACGGGCAACCTCGACCGCACCTGCTTCCGCCAGATCGAGACCGTCGGCGTGCTGCGCAACGCGGCGAATCCCGCCGGGGCGCGCGCGCTCGTCGACTTCATGCTCGGCGAGCGGTTCCAGGCCGACGTGCCCCTCGGGATGTTCGTCCACCCGGTGCGCCCCGGCACGCCCGTGCCACCGGAGTTCACCCGCTACGGGGGCCGGCCCACCGAACCGTTCTCCGTGCCCCCGGCCGAGATCGCCCGCAACCTCGACCGCTGGCTCGAGCAGTGGAACGCGACCGTCCTGCGCTGAGGGCCGGTCGCGGCCTCGCCCTCGCCGCGGCCGCCGCCTTCCTCGTGCTCTTCTTCGCGTGGCCGGTGGTCACGATCCTCGGGCGCGGCCTGTGGGCCGACGGCCGGCTCGACCTCGCCGCGCTCGGCGACACCCTCCGCCGCCCCGGCATGGGGCGGATCGTCGCGTTCACCGTCGTGCAGGCCACGGTCTCCACCGTCGTCACCGTCGCGCTCGGGATCCCGGGCGCCCTCGTGATCTCGCGGTACCGGTTCCGCGGGCGGGCGCTCCTCGCCGCCGTGCTCACGATCCCGTTCGTGCTGCCGTCCGTCGTCGTCGGCACCGCGTTCCTCGCGCTGCTCGGTCCCGGCGGGCCGCTGGCCGGACTCGGGCTCGTCGGCACGCTGCCGGCGATCGTGCTCGCGCACGCGTGCCTCAACTACGCCGTGGTCGTCCGGACCGTCGGCGCACGTTGGGCCCACCTCGATCACCGGGCCACCGATGCCGCCCGCACGCTCGGCGCGTCGCCATGGCGGACGTGGTGGCGGGTGACCCTGCCCGCCCTCCGCCCGGCCGTCGTGGCGAGCGCGGTGATCGTGTTCCTCTTCTCGTTCACCTCCTTCGGGGTCATCCTCGTGCTCGGCGGACCGCGCACGGCCACGATCGAGACCGAGATCCACCGACTCACGGTGCGGTTCCTCGACCTGCGGGCCGCAGCCGCCCTCTCGATCATCCAGATGGTCGCGGTCGGCGCAGCCGTCGCGGTCGGCGCGCTCCTCGCACGCGAACGGACCGGCGCACCGCGCTGGCGGCCGGGCGACCACGACGCGCGCGCGGTCATCGGCCGACGTTGGCCGACCCTCGCTGCGAATCTCGCAGTGATGGCCGCGCTCGTCGGGGCACCCCTCGTGGTGCTCGTCCGCCGGTCGTTCGCCACCGGCACCGGACCGGGCCTCGCGTGGTACCGGGCCCTCGGTTCGATCGGTGGCACCGGCCTCGCCGAGACCCCGTGGCACGCACTCGGGGAGTCGCTGCGGTTCGCCGCGGTGGCGACGGCGCTGGCCGTCGCCGTCGGGACGGTCATCGCCACCGGAGTCGTCGCCCGCGGTCGACCGAACCGCACCGCGCGCCTCCTCGACCGCACGACGCTGCTCCCGCTCGGCGTGTCGGCGGTGACCATCGGGTTCGGCTACCTCATCACGCTCGACGCACCACCACTCGACCTGCGGACCTCGTGGTGGATCGTCCCGATCGCCCAGGCCGTCGTGGCCGTCCCGTTCGTGGTGCGCACGGTCGTCCCGATGCTGCGCTCGGTCGACCGGCGGTTGCACGACGCGACCGCGACCCTCGGCGCGACGCCCGCGCGGGTCTGGCGGACCGTCGAACTGCCGGCACTGCGCGCCGCACTCGCCACCGCGGCCGCGTTCGCGTTCGCCATCTCCCTCGGGGAGTTCGGCGCGACCGTGTTCATCGTGCGACCGGAGACGACGACCCTCCCGGTCGCGATCTACCGGATGCTCGGGCGTCCCGGTGCGGCGAACCAGGGCACGGCGTGGGCGGCCTCGGTCGTGCTCATGGTCGTCACCGCCGGGGTGGTGCTCGGCATCGATCGGACCCGGGGTCGCGTGCGGAGGACCCGATGACCCTGCACGTCGAGGGGCTCGGCGTCGTCTACGGCGACCGGAGGGCCCTCCGCGCCGTGGACCTCACGGTCCCGACGGGCACGACGCTCACCGTGCTCGGCGCGTCCGGCAGCGGCAAGTCGACGCTCCTGCGCGCGATCGCCGGCCTCGAACCGGCGACCGGTCGTGTGCGGTGGGACGGCACCGACCTCACGGGGGTCCCGACCCACCGGCGCGGGATCGGCATGGTGTTCCAGGACCACGCGCTCCTCCCCCACCGGGACGCACTCGGCAACGTGCGGTTCGGCCTCGAGGGACGGGGTGGCGATCGGCGGGCTGCGACGCAGCGCGCCCGCTCGCTGCTCGCCCGGGTCGGACTCGACGGCTACGAGCACCGGACGGTGACGAGCCTCTCCGGCGGCGAGGCCCAGCGGGTCGCGCTCGCCCGCGCCCTCGCCCCGGACCCGCGCGTCCTCCTCCTCGACGAGCCGTATGGCGCGCTCGACCGCGAGCGACGCGACCGGCTCATGCTCGACGTGCGGTCGATCCTGCGCGAGGCCGGCGTGACCGTCATCCACGTCACCCACGATCACGACGAGGCCTTCGCGCTCGGCGACGCGGTCGCGGTCCTCCACGACGGGCGGGTCGAGCAGGTGGGCCCGCCCCGGGAGGTGTGGGATCGCCCGGCGTCACCGCGGGTCGCGCGCTTCCTCGGTGCGACGAGCGCGATCGACGGCGTCGCGGCGTCGGACGGCCGCATCGCGACCGGACTCGGACCGATCGACCTCCCGGGCACCCCGCCCGGACCGGTGACCGTGGTGTGGCGACCCGAGGCGCTGCGGCTCGACCCGACGGGGACGATCACCGGTCGGGTGCTCGACGCCACCTTCCGCCGTGACCACCACCTGCTCGCCGTCGGGACGGCCGCGGGACGGGTCGAGGCGATCGCCGAGCAGGCGGTCGCGCCCGACGACCCCGTCACGCTGCGGTTCGTCGGACGCGGGGTCTGGGCCCACCCGCGTTGATCGGGCGGGTCGTCCGGATCAGGCGGCGGTGCGCAGCAGGCCGGCCGCGACCGGGAACCCGCGCCCGTCGGCCGCTTCGGCCAGGGCGTCCATCGCCCGGGTGATCGTGCCGACCGGCAGGTCGTGGCTCGCGAACAGGTGCAGCGCCCACTCGCGCTGCTCGCGGACGACCGCCGGATCGTCGAGGAGGATCGCCGCCGCCGTCACGTCGACGAGCGCCGCGAGTTCGACGGCCGTCCGATCGACACCGTCCGCGATCCGCGCGAGCTCGGGCACCGCGTCGACGACCCGGGGGATCGCGGCCGCCACGATGAGCGTGCGCTCCCCCGCCAGCAGGTCCACCGTCTCCGGGATCGGGAGCACCGGCCGGGCCAACTCCGGCCCACCGTTCGGCCAACGGCCGATGGTGTCGACCGCGGCCTGCGCATCCGCAGCCCAGGCGTCCGCGCCGATGCGCAGGGCCCGCGTGGGATCGGCACCGAAGGCCCGACCGCCGACGACCACCGGCACGCCGATCCCGTGCGCCGAAGCGACCGAGCGGGACGCGCCGACGAGCGCCGAGGGCACCGAGCAGGACAGCGCAACCGCGAACGGGCGCTGGGTCTCGAGGAAGGCGGCGAGATCCCGGGCCGGCAACGACGCCCCGAGGAACCGTGATCGGAGGCCCGCAAGCCCCATCGACATGGCCACGATGCGACCCGGCAACGAGTGGTCGTCCCCCTCGGGGCACACCACCACGATCTCACGTCCGTCGGCCTGCTCGAGGCCGCCGGCGAGGAGCAGGAGGAGCTCCTCGATCACCGCCGTGGCCGCGTGCTCGTCGGCGATCGAGATGTCGCCCGCGGCCCACCGCCGGCCGAGGTCGATCTGGATCGGCATGAGGATGCCGTCGACGATCGCGTCGAACGGCGTGCCGTCGTCGAGCAGACGCAGGCAGAGGCGGTACGCCGTCTGCACGTCGCCGTCGACGAGCGCGCTGCGCAGCGCGAGCCGGACCGGTTCGAGGTGGTCGGAGGGCGCAGCGGTCATACGGGATCTACGGAACCACGTTCGGGTCGGGATGGCCCCGTCCGGCGGACGAGTCGGCTGAGAGCGTACGCGCCCGGCGGGGCGGGCACGACGAGCCCCCGGACACCGACCAGCGAATACCCTGCGGGCCGTGCGCTCGTCCTCGCCCCCTGCGGTCATCGTCGTCGGCGGTGGGCACAACGGCCTCATCGCCGCCGGCCTCCTCGCCAAGCGCGGCGCCGCGGTCACCGTGCTCGAGCGGCGCGAGGTCGTCGGCGGGGCCGCGGTCACCGAGACCCCGTGGGGGCCCGAGTACCGGATGACCGCGCTCTCCTACGTCGTGAGCCTCATGCCGCCGACCGTGGCCCGGGAACTGCGACTCGACCGGCACGGGTACCGGATCTTCCCGCAGGGGCCGTACTTCGCCCCCACGTTCGACGGCCGGGCGTTGCGCCTGCCCGACGACCCCGTCGTCCGCCACGCCGAGATCTCCCGGTTCAGCGCGCGCGACGCCGACGAGTACGAGCGCTACGACGCGTGGCTCGGCGGCCTCGCCGACGTGCTCGGACCGCTGCTCACCGCCACCGCGCCCGATCTGGGGTCGCACCGCGCGGGCGACCTCCTCGACCAGGCCCGCCTCGCGTGGTCGTTGCGCTCGATGACGAGCCGGCAGGTCGCGGACGCGACCCGGATCCTCACGATGAGCATCGCCGACATCGTCGAGGACCGGTTCGAGTCGGACGCGTTGCGCGGGGTGCTGTCGGTCAGCGGGGTCATCGGCACGTGGGCGGGCCCGCGCAGTGCCGGGACCGCGTACGTGATGGCGCACCACAAGGTCGGCGACGTCGGCGACGGCAAGCTCGGCGCGTGGGGCTTCCCCGAGGGCGGGATGGGCGCGGTCACCCGGGCCCTGCGCGACGCGGCGGAGTCGTTCGGCGCGACCGTGCGGACGGAGGCCGAGGTCGGACGCATCCTCGTGCGCGACGGGCGCGCCGTCGGCGTGGCGCTCGCGGACGGCACCGAACTGCGGGCCGACGTCGTCATCGCGACGACGCACCCGCAGATCACGTTCCTGCGTCACCTCGAGGCGCGCGACCTCCCCGACGACTTCGTCGAGGACATCCGGCGCTGGCGGACCCGCAGCGGCACGGTGAAGGTCAACCTCGCCGTGGACCGGCTGCCCGAGTTCACTGCGGCACCCGGCTTCGACCCCAACGTCCACGGGGGCACGATCGTGCTCGCTCCGAGCCTCGACCACGTGGAGCACGCCTTCCAGGACGCAGTCGACGGCCGACCCGCCGACGCCCCCTTCGCCGACATCTGCATCCCGTCCGTGTTCGACCGCTCGCTCGCCCCCGAGGGCCACCACGTGGTGTCGATGTTCACACAGTGGGTGCCCCACACGTGGAACCTCGAGCCCCACCGCGCCGAACTCGACGCGTACGCCGATCGCATCGTCGACCACGTCGACGCCGTGGCCCCGGGCTTCCGCGACTCGATCCTGCACCGGCAGGTCATCGGGCCCCACGACATGGAGCACACGTACGGTCTCATCGGCGGGAACATCTTCCACGGCGAACTCTCACCGTCGCAGTTGTTCCACCTGCGTCCGGCGCCCGGCTACGCCGACCACCGCACGCCGATCCGCGGGCTGTACCAGGCGTCGTCGGCCACCCACGGCGGCGGCGGCGTGACCGGCATCCCTGCGCTCAAGGTCGTCGAGGCGATCGCCGCCGACACCCGACGCCGGCGCCGCCGGTAGCGCTCAGCCCTCCGGCTCGAACGACAACGAGCAGGAGTTCATGCAGAACCGCTGCCCCGTGGTGGCCCGCGGCCCGTCCGGGAACACGTGCCCGAGGTGGCCCCCGCAGCGACCGCAGCGCACCTCCGTGCGCAGCATCCAGTGCGACCGATCCTCGTGGAGCGTCACGGCCCCGTCGGCGACCGGCGCGTCGAAGGACGGCCACCCCGTGCCCGAGTCGAACTTCGTGCCCGACGCGAACAGTTCGGTCCCGCAGCCGGCGCAGCGGTACGTGCCGTCCCGGTGCTCGTTCCAGTACTCGCCGGTGAAGGCCCGCTCGGTGCCCTGCTGGCGCAGCACGGCGTACTGCTCGGGGGTGAGGCGGGCCCGCCACTCCTCGTCGGTCAGGGTGATCGGGGTCGGATCGCCGCCCGTGGTCGCATCGGTCATGACGCGTGATCCTACGGGGCCCGCGGGCCACGCTCCGTGGCCCGCCGGAACGGGGCCGGACGGCGGGCCCGGCCTCCACAGAATCTCCACACCCCGGACCCGCAGGCCCGCGCGAGGTGTCCGTACCATGCTCCTCATGGAGGCCGCCGCCGTGCTCCCGGAGACCACGCGCACCGTGCTCGTCGTCGAGGACGAGGCGCCGATCGCAAGCGCGCTGGCCGCCCGGCTCCGGTCCGAGGGGTTCGTCGTCGAGATCGCGACCGACGGGCCCGGGGGCGTCGCGGCGTGCGAGCGACTCCACCCCGACCTCGTGGTCCTCGACCTCATGCTCCCCGGCCTCGACGGGCTCGAGGTGTGCCAGCGCATCCAGGCGGACCGGCCCGTGCCCGTCATCATGCTCACCGCCCGCGACTCCGAGGCCGACCTCCTCCTCGGGCTCGAGACCGGCGCTGACGACTACATGACGAAGCCGTTCAGCACGCGGGAGCTCGTCGCCCGGGTGCAGGCGATGCTGCGGCGCGTCGACCGCCAACGGGCCGCCGCGGCCAACGCACGCGGCGCGACGCGGACCCTCGGCGCGGCCCGGCTCGATCCCGTCACCCGGCGGGCCACGCTCGACTCGGCCGAGGTGCACCTCACCCCCACCGAGTTCGACCTCGCCTACACCTTCGCCGTCGCACCCGAGCGCGTGTTCACGCGCGAGGAGCTCCTCGCGACCGTGTGGGGCTACGAGGTCGCATCCGGCGAGCGCACCGTCGACTCCCACATCCGGGCCCTGCGCCGCAAGCTCGGCACCGACTGCATCCGCACGGTGCACGGGGTCGGGTACGCCGCGGTCGGCGGTGGCGCGTGAGGCGTCGACTCCCGGCCGGGGTGCCCGAGGCGCTGCGCACCGTGCCCGAGCGCCCGCTCGATCCGGTACCCACCCTGAAGTTCAAGTTCGCGACGCTCCTCCTCGCGGCGGTCGGCGTCACCCTCGTCGTCTTCTGGGCCGCCACGCAGGTGGGCGTCCGACCGAGCGTGAGCGCGGTGCTCGCCGGCACCACCGCCATCTTCTGCGTGCGCTTCCTCGCCCGCGGCGTCACCTCCCCGCTGCGCGAGATGGCCGGGGCCGCCGACGCCATGGCACGGGGCGACTACTCGCAGCGAGTGACCGCGACGTCGATGGACGAGGTCGGTCGGCTCGCCCGTGCGTTCAACCACATGGCCGCCGAACTCGCCGAGACCGATCGGCTCCGGCGCGACCTCGTGGCCAACGTCAGCCACGAGTTGCGCACCCCGATCACCGCGCTGCAGGCCCGGCTCGAGAATCTCGTCGACGGCATCGAGGAGCCGGACCCCGAGATCCTCGGCACAATGCTGCTGCAGACCGAGCGCCTCGGTCGGCTCGTCACCCAACTGCTCGACCTCTCGCGCCTCGAGGCCGGGACCGTGCCCCTCGATCGTCACGAGTTCGCCGTCGCCCCGCTCATCGCGCACGCCGTCCGGGAGCAGGCGCTCCAGGGGTCCGACGTGGCCGTCGAGGTCGTGGTGGACGACCCGGCGCTCACCGCCGACGGGGACCCCGAGCGGGTCCACCAGGTGGTCGCCAACCTGCTCGAGAACGCCGTGCGCCACTCCCCGGCCGGGGGCACCGTCGAGGTGCGGGCCCGCCGGGGCGGCGAGGGGGTCGTGATCGAGGTCGCCGACGAGGGCCCGGGGATCCCCGAGGCCGATGCGGCGAGAGTGTTCGAACGCTTCTACCGTGCCGACGCGGCCCGATCGTCACAGGCGGGAGGGGCCGGCCTCGGCCTCGCCATCGCCCGGTGGATCGTCGACCTGCACGGAGGCGAGATCCACCCCGAGCGGCGGGAGCCGCACGGGTGCCGAATGGTCGTAACCCTTCCCACCGCGGCGTGAGCCGCAGTACCAACCACCTGAGGAGCACCGTGAGCAGCAGGTTCGCATCCATCGAGGACGCACTCGAGCGCATCCGGCGCGGCGAGATGGTCCTCGTCGCCGACGACGAGGACCGCGAGAACGAGGGTGACCTCACGATCGCGGCCGAGTTCGTCACCGGCGAGGCCATCAACTTCATGCTGAAGTTCGCCCGCGGCCTCGTGTGCATGCCCTCGGCGCCCGAGTACCTCGAGCGCCTCGAGGTCGGACCGATGATCCCGCCCGGGCAGGCCGGCTGCGACACCGCCTTCACCGTCTCGATCGACCACGTCGGCGCGGGCTCCGGCATCGGCGCGCACGACCGCGCGCTCACCGTGCAGAAGTTCCTCGACCCGGCGTCGAAGGCCTCCGACTTCATCCGCCCGGGTCACGTGTTCCCGCTGCGGGCCAAGCCGGGCGGTGTGCTCGAGCGCCGCGGCCACACCGAGGCCTCGGTCGACCTGTGCCGACTCGCCGGCCTCCAGGGCGTCGCGGTGATCTGCGAGGTGCTGCACGACGACGGCTCGCCCGCCCGCATCCCGTTCCTCGAACTGTTCGCGGCCGAGCACGGCATCCCGATGATCGGCGTGCACCAGATCGCGCAGTACCGCGAGTCCAGCGTCATCGTCTGACCAACGACGGGTGTTCCTCGCGCGCGCCGGCGTCGCCCTCGGGTGACGCCGGCGTCGTCGCGTCGGGGCACGGGCCATCGGCGCGGCACCGGCCTCAGACGCCCGGGTCCTCACCGATCTCGCGGAGTGCCGCGGCCATCGCGGCGCGCAGGCGTCGAGCCGTGTCGGGCGCGAGCTGCGCCACGATCCCGAACCCGGCGCGCCCCTCCTCCTCGAGCGTGAGGCTCACGCGCGGCGTGCCGTCGTCGGAGGCCTCGGGATCGTCGGAGAGTCCGACCATCCAGGACACCGCCGGGCGTTCGTCGTCGACCGGGTGGTCGTCCTTCGCGTCGTCGATCGAGCGTCGCACCGTCGTGCCTCCCTGTGGCCCGGCTACCGCACCAGCGACAGGACCAGCAGGACCTGCCCGAGGTGGTAGGTGGTCATGATCGCGATGCGTTCGTGGCGCCACGGGCCCACGAACCTCGTCTCGCCGATGATCGAGTCGGAGGTCATGAAGAGGAGCGCACCGACCATCGCCACCCAGTTCCCGCTCGCCAGCGCACTCGCCACCATGACGGCGATGACGACGACGTAGGCGGTGACCGGAACCAGGTACGCACCCTGCCCGTTCGCACGCATCCCCGAGCGGAGTCGCCGCCAGAGCACGGCGCTCACCGCCACCACGAGCAGCGTCGTCACCACCGGGGCCGGCTCGCCCGGACTCACGATGAGGAAGCCGACCACGTAGGCGACGTGGGCGAGGAGGAACGAGGCCAACCCGGCCACGAACCGATCGCTCGGCAGCATGAGGAACACGTCGCCGGCGAGGGACAGCACGAGCGCGGCGACGAACCACCAGCGCTCGGCGCCCGAGGTCGGGTGCAGCGCGAGCGCCACCCCGATGAGCGCCACCATGGTGAGCGGCTTGGCGACGTACTCGACCGCGCGGCGACCGACGGACACGGCCCACCAGTCGACGACGGCGACGACGCCCGTGATCACGAGGAGGGCCACGGTCAGGGAGGTCACCGTGCGAGGATACGCGCCGTGCCCGCTCCTGCTGCGCCCCGCACCGCGCCGACGACCGCGCCCGCACCGACCACGGTCACCGGTCCGGGTCGCAGGTCGAGCGACGTCGTCCCGGCGCGGCCGGAACCGCGAGGGGCGCGGTGAGGCCGGGAGCCGGCGGGATCCGGGACCTCGCACGCGACGTCCAGCGCCGGCTCGCGGCCGGGAACGGATCGAACCTCGCGGCCGCGATCGCGTTCCGCGGGTACCTCGCGCTCTTCGCGATCCTCGTGCTCGCAGTCGCGCTCGCCGGGTTCTTCGACGCGTCGGGCCGGGACGTCGCCGACTGGATCGTCGGGACGCTCGGCCTGAGCGGCGACGCCGCGCGGGCGGTGAGCCGCGCCGTCGGTCGCGCCCAGTCGAGTCGGGCCGCGACCACCGTCGTCGGTCTCGCGGGCCTCGTGTGGACCGGCACCGGGGTCGCCGCCGCCATCTCCGCGGCGTGGAACGCGGCCTGGTCGATCCCGGGCGGCGGACTGCGCGGCCGCGCCCGTGGCCTGCTGTGGATGCTGGCGAGCGGGGCGTTCATCGTGATCGCGGTCTCGACCACCGGGGTCGTCGCGGTCCGCGATCTGCACTGGTCGGTGGCGATCGTCGCCGGGCTCCTCTCCGACCTCGCCCTCGTGCTCATCACGGCGAGCACCCTGCCCGCCCGGCGCATCCCGGTGCGCGCCATGCTCCCGGGCGCGCTCGTCGGCGCGGTCGGGCTCACCGCGGCCCGGGTGCTCGGCGCCGTCGTGCTCACCCGTCTGGTGCTGAACTCGTCCGCGATCTACGGCTCGATCGGCACGTTCTTCGCGCTGCTCGTGTGGATGCTCGTGATCGGGTACATCCTCGTCATCGCCGCGTTCGTGGAGGTCGCGGTGTGGTCACGCACCCACGGCACGCACACGGTCGAGGTCGAGGTCCCGGCGACCGACTGACCGACCGGACCGGACCCGTCGGGCCGGGGTCCGCGCCCGGGAGCACCGTGCGGGATCGTCGACCCCCATCGCTGCGGCCCGGGTCGCCGCGGCCGCGGTCAGGGTGCGAGGCGCTCGCGCCGCCAGCCCGTGGGCGACGACGGGTCCGCGGTGAACCGGAACCGGTCGTGGATGCGGTCGTGCCGGTTGCCCCACACCTCGATCACCTGCGGCACGAGGCGGATGCCGCCCCAGTGCTCGGGCCGCGGCACGTCGTGACCCTCGAACCGGTCGGTGAGCTCGCGCTCACGCACCTCGAGGAACGCGCGGTCCGGGATCACCTCGCTCTGCGGCGAGACCCACGCCCCGATGCGATGGCCACGGGGTCGGGCCGCGAAGTAGGCGTCGGACTCCTCGGCGCTCACCCGTTCGACCGTCCCCTCGGCCCGGACCTGCGCGCCGAGATCGGGCCAGTGGATCGTGATCGCGGCCGGGGCCCCCGGCGGCAGCTCCCGACCCTTGCGACCGTCGTAGTTCGTGTAGAAGACGAAGCCGCGGTCGTCGAGCCCCCGCAGCAGCACGACCCGCACCGACGGCCGGCCCGCCGCGTCGACCGAGGCGACCGACATCGGACTCGAACGCTCGATGTCCCCGGTCGCGGTCCTGGCCGCGTCCCACCACCGGGCGACGACCGCGTACGGGTCGTCGCCGACGGTCGTCTCGTCGATCGGCATCTCGGGCGAGGCCACGGGGTGAGGGTACGCCCGCAGGCCCCGGCGCACCCGCAGCCGGCGGTGTGACGCGTGACGGGATCGGGGAGCCCGCCGTAGGCTCCGGCCCCATGCCGGTCCACCACCTCGCCATCGTCACCACCGACCTCGCCGCCTCGCACCGCTTCTACACGGAGGCGATGGGCTTCACCCTCGCGAAGGTCGAGGTGGGCCCGTACGAGGGCGGCACGGGCTGGGCCCGCCACGTGTTCTACGAGATCCCGGGCGGCGGGATGTTCGCCCTCTGGGACCTCCACGACGACACGGTCCCGGCCGACCTCGACCCATCGATCAGCCGGGCGCTCGGTCTGCCGGAGTGGACGAACCACCTGGCGTTCGACGCGCCGACCCTCGAGGACCTCGCGGTGCGCCGGGACCGCTGGCTCACGGCCGGGCAGGCCTGCCTCGAGGTCGACCACGGCTGGTGCACGTCGATCTACTGCCTCGACCCGAACCACATCCTCGTGGAGTGGTGCACGACGACCCGGGAGTTCACCGACGCCGATCGCACCGAGGCGCTCGAACTGCTGACGGCCGAGGCGCCGGCGCCGACGGCACCCAAGGGCATCACGCTCCACACCCCCGACGGCGCCGCGCACCCGATGCCCACCGCCTGACCGGACTCGGAGGCGGGCCCACGGCCCGGGCCGGGGTCAGGCGGTGCGGGCGTCGAGCCGGCGGATGATGCGTTCGAGGCGGGCCCGGTTGTACCGCTGGATCGCGATGAACGGCACGTTCGCCACAACCGCGTACACGACGTTCGGGATCACCGCGTACCAGACCACGAAGAACGGGAACACGACGACGGTCGCGAGGATCCACCAGTGCACCGCTTCGGCCCGCCGGGTCTCGGCGGCGAACCGCACGAGGTGCTCGCGGTCGTGCGCCCGCAGGTCCCGCTTGGAGAACCCTCCTGCGTAGAGCGCGCCGGCCTCGGGCAGGCGGTCCTTCCACCGCTTGATGCCGAGCCGCTCGTACCGACGCCCGTCGACCTCGGCCCCGCGCAGGCGGGACCACCAGGCGTCGTGATCGAAGCGCGTGAGCGGCGCGCGGTGCCCGAGGTACCCGAACCCGGCGCTCGCCGCGAACCACACCACGACGCACAGCAGGGCCTGGACCCACTTCGGCAGCACGACGACCGGCAGCACCAGCGCGAGGGTGGTCCCCATCACACGCCCCGGGTCGCGACCGTGCGACCCCGCCAGGTGGTCCGCCCGCGGACCGAGTGCACGAACGATCGCAGGAAGATCCCGAGGAACCCGGCGACGAGCAGCGGGAACGCCCACGGCGCCCACGGCCCGAACCGGCCGACCCGGCGCAGCAGCACGACGAGTTGCAGTGCGTAGGCGCCGTAGGCCGCGTACGCGACCGCGGTCGGCGTGGGGCCGCCCGACCACCACCCGAGCGACTGGATCGGCAGCATCCACCCGGCGACGAGGAGCCCCGTGATCCACACGAAGATCAGCGCCGTGCGCCAGGCCGGGATCGCGCCCGCGCCCCCGGCGAAGTTCTTCGTGAACCCCTCGACGAGTTGGCGCATCCCCTGCGGGTACATCCGGAACGAGATGACCCCGCGCCCGCCGAGGGCCGCGACCGGGAACCCGGCCCGGCGATAGTGCTCGCCGAGCGCGATGTCCTCGAGGACCGCGGCCCGCACCGCGCCGTGCCCTCCGACCGTCTCGTAGTCGGCGCGGGAGGTCACCATGCACGGGCCGAACGCACCCGCCACGCGGGGCCGGGGCGGCGCCGTCGCGCAGCCGACACCCATGACGCCGACGAGGTTGAAGATCGCGGCCAGCCGCTCGTGCGGGAGTTCGGTGCGATGGTACGGCTGCACCGACACCAGCCCGCCCCGCATCCGCTGCTCGGCCACGATGCGGGCCAGCCCGTCCGGCTCGAGGTCGGTGTCGGCGTCGAGGAACACGAGCGTCGCACGGTCCGTCGCCGCCGCCCCGACCGCGCACGCGTGCGGCTTGCCCGCCCAGCCGTCGGGGAGGTCCGGCGCGGCGAGCGTCGTCGCGCCCGCGGTCCGGGCGACCGCGGCCGTCGCGTCGGACGAGTGGTCGTCGACGACCACGACCTCGACCCCGGCCGCCCGCGAGGCGTCGAGCGACGCGAGCAGGCGCGGGAGGTTGGCCTCCTCGTCGCGCGCCGGGACGATGACGACGACGTCGTCGAGCGCGCCACCCGACGCGCCGCCCGACGCGCCGTCGGGCGCGGTGCCGGGCCGACCGTCGATCCCGCCGGTGAGCGGACGGGGCACCGGGAGGCGCCACAGCAACCACCACGCACCGAACCACCCGACGACCAGCGGCACGATCCGCGTGATGAACGTCACGGGCACCCATCGTACGGCGGGACGCTCGCGACCCGGCGCTAGGGTGCGCGAGGCGCCGTCCCCCTCCCGCGGCCGGGCCGGAGGGGGAACCATGGACTTCTCGATGAGCCCGAGGGCCGAGGAACTGCGAGCACGCCTCCAGGCCTTCGTCGACGAGCGGATCACGCCGGCCACGCCGATCTACTGGCAGCAGTTCGAGGAGTCCGGCGATCGTCGGTTCCACCCGCCGATCATGGAGGAGCTCAAGGCCGAGGCCCGGGCCCGCGGCCTCTGGAACCTCTTCCTCCCGAACGAGCGCTGGGGCGCGGGCCTCACGAACGTCGAGTACGCGCCGCTCGCCGAGATCATGGGGCGGTCGTTCCTCACCTCCGAGGCGACCAACTGCGCCGCACCGGACACCGGCAACATGGAGGTGCTCTCCGAGTTCGGGACCCCGGAGCAGCAGGAGCAGTGGCTGCTCCCCCTCCTCGACGGCGAGATCCGCTCCTGCTTCGCCATGACCGAGCCGTGGGTGGCGTCCTCCGACGCGACGAACATCCAGAGCCGCATCGAGCGTGACGGTGACCACTACGTCATCAACGCGCACAAGTGGTGGACGTCGGGCGCCCTCTCGCCCCGCTGCAAGGTCGCGATCCTCATGGGCGTCTCGGACCCGAACGCCGACAAGCACCGACGGCACTCGATGATCCTCGTCCCGATGGACACCCCCGGGGTGCAGGTGCGCCGCGGCCTCACGGTGTTCGGACACGACGCGGGCCCGGGTCACGCCGAGACGCTGTTCGAGGACGTGCGGGTGCCGGCGTCGAACATGATCGGCGCCGAGGGGATGGGCTTCGCGATCGCGCAGGCCCGGCTCGGACCCGGTCGCATCCACCACTGCATGCGCGCCATCGGGCTCGCCGAGCAGGCGATCGAACTCATGACCATGCGGGCCCAGATGCGGGTCGCGTTCGGCAAGCCGCTGGCCGACCAGGGTGTCGTGCGCGAGCGCATCGCCGAGAGCCGGCTCCAGATCGAGCAGGCCCGCCTCCTCACGCTCAAGGCCGCGTGGCTCATGGACACCGTCGGCGTGAAGGGCGCGCAGACCGAGATCTCGGCGATCAAGGTGGTTGCGGCCCGGGCCGCCACCGACGTCATCGACCGGGCCATCCAGGTGTTCGGCGGCGCCGGCGTCTCCGGCGACTGGCCCCTCGCCGACATGTACGCCCACGCGCGCACCCTGCACCTCGTCGACGGACCGGACGACGTCCACCTCATGCAGATCGCCCGCCGCGAGCTCGGCCGCTTCGCCGACCTCCGGCCGACCACCTGAGCGAGGGCCGCCCATGAAGGTGCGCATCGGGTTCATGCCCGCCGCCGGACTCCCGGCCGACGCCGGCGCGTTCGCCGCCACCGTCGACGCGCTCGAGGACCTCGGGTTCGACTCGCTGTGGCTCTCGGAGCGGGTCTCCGGGCCCAACCCGGACCCCATCGTCGGGCTCGCCGTGGCGGCCGGACGGACGACGCGCATGAAGCTGGGCACGAGCGTGCAGGTCGTACCGGGCCGCAACCCGGCGCTGCTCGCGCAGTCCCTCGCCTCGCTCGACGTGCTGTCGGGCGGGCGCTTCCTCCCCGGGTTCGGCCTCGGCGGCGTCGACCCGCGCGAGCAGCAGGCGTTCGGCGTGCGCCGGGAGGAACGAGCCCCGTTGTTCGACGAGGTCGTCCCGCTGCTGCGCCGGATGTGGACCGAGGACACCGTCACCCACGACGGCCCCCGCTACTCGTACTCGGACCTGCGGGTCCGGCCGCACCCCGTGCAGCGTCCGCCCGACATCTGGTTCGGCGGCCGGGCCGCGTCGGAGCTGCGGCGGGTCGGCCGCCTCGGCGACGGCTGGCTCGCGTCGTTCGCGATGCCCGAGGAGTGCGCGCGCGGCCGGGAGGCGATCGAGGCCACCGCGACCGAGTACGGCCGCGCGATGGACCCCGAGCACTACGGCGCGATGGTCTTCTCGTCAGAGGAATCGCTCCCCGACGCGCTCCTGCCCGTGCTCGCGGCGCGCAACCCCGACGTCGATCCGCGGGTGCTCATCCCGGTCGGCCTCGACGCGCTACGCGCCCGCTGCGAGGAGTTCATCGCGGTCGGGTTCTCGAAGCTCGTCGTCGTGCCGATGGGCGGCCTCGGTGCGCCGGGCGCCGACCCGGCCGACCGGCTCGGCGCGGTCGCGGACTCGGTCCTCGACCTCGAGACCTGACCCAGCCGGTCCGGGACCGGGCTAGAGGGTCACGACGTCGAGGGCGCCATCGGCGTACCGGGCCCGCAGCACCTTCTTGTCGAACTTCCCGACGCTCGTCTTCGGGACCTCGGCGATGAAGGCCCAGCGCTCCGGCAACTGCCACTTGGCCACCGAGCCGCCGAGGAACTCGCGGAGCGAGGCCGCGTCGACCGCTGCGCCGTCCTCGAGCACGACGCACGCGAGCGGGCGCTCGTCCCACCGTGGATCGGGCACGGCGACCACGGCGGCCTCCCGTACCTCCGGGTGGGCCATGATCGCGTTCTCGAGCTCCACCGACGAGATCCACTCGCCGCCGCTCTTGATCACGTCCTTGGAGCGGTCGGTGATCTGCACGAAGCCGAGCCGGTCGACGTGCGCGACGTCGCCCGTGCGCAGCCACCCGTCGTCGAACTTCTCGTCCGAGTCGTCGAGGTAGTAGGCGCCGGTGATCCACGGACCGCGCACCTGGATCTCTCCGACCGACTCGCCGTCCCAGGGCAGCACGGTGCCCGCGTCGTCGACGATGCGCAGCTCCACCCCGGGCACGACCCGCCCGGTGTGGGCCCGCCAGTCCATCTCCTCGGTGGTGCCCGGCTCGATCCCACGCGGCGGACGGGCGACCGCGGCGAGCGGGCTGGTCTCGGTCATCCCCCACGCCTGGAGCATGGTGATGCCGAACTCGGCGTCGAACGCCTCGATGAGTTGGCGGGGCACCGCCGAGCCGCCGCAGATGATCGTGCGGATCGAGGAGAGGTCGACCGGGTTCGTGCGGGCGTGGCGCAGCATGTCGGCCCAGATCGTGGGGACGGCCGCCGAGTAGGTCGGCCGCGCCGCCTCGATGAACCGACTGAGCGGTTCGGCCTGGAGGAAGCGGGCGGGCATGTGCAGGTCGGCGCCGACGAGCCACCCCGCGTACGGGAGACCCCAGGCGTTGGCGTGGAACATCGGCACGATGAGCAGGATCCGCTCGCGCTCCGAGATGGCGTTGGTCTGCGCGAAGCAGGCGGCCATCGAGTGCAGCACGGTCGACCGGTGCGAGTAGACGACGCCCTTCGGATTGCCCGTCGTCCCGCTCGTGTAACACATGGCGGCGGCCGACCGTTCGTCGACCTCGGGCCAGTCGAACCCCGGCGCCTCGGCCGCGAGCAGCGTCTCGTAGTCGAGGACGTCGGCCCCGGCGCCCGCGCCCTGCGCGCCGGTCCGCAGCGCATCCAGTGCATCGGGCTCGGCCGGGCCGATGACGATGTAGTGCTCGACGGTGCGGAACGTGGACACGAGCGGCGTGATGATCGGGAGCAGGCTCGCGTCGACGACGATCGCCCGGTCCTCGGCGTGGTTCACGATGTACTCGAGTTGCTCCGGGAAGAGCCGCAGGTTGAGGGTGTGCAGGACCGCGCCCATCCCGGGGATGGCGAAGTACGCCTCGACGTGCTCCTGGTGGTTCCAGCAGAGCGTGGCGACCCGGTCGCCCGCGCCGATGCCGAGGCGCCCGAGGGCCGCGGCGAGACGCTCGGCCCGGTCGGCGACCTCGGTGAAGGTCGCGGTGCGGGTGCCCTCGCCGTCGAAGGTCACGACCTCACCGTCCGGGTGCACGGCCCGGCCGTGCCGGAAGACCATCCCGACGGTCAACGGGTAGTCCTGCATCGTGCTGAGCATCACGGCCCCCTCCACGCGTCCCGGTGCGATCGCCGGATCCGGGCGCCGAACGTAGCCGCGCCCTGCCGCCGTCCGCCGCGCCGCGCCGGAGTCGGCGGGATCAGAGGTGCCAGAGCGCGCCGAGCACGAAGCCGAGCACGAGCAGGCCGCCGGCCCGACGGGTGAGGAGGAACGCGTGCGGGGCGAACCAGAGCGGCCAGACCGGGTTCGGGATCGGCGAGGCCTCGGGCTTCGGCCGTCCGAACACGCGCCAGACCCGCACGAGCAGCCCGAGAGCGAGGAACACGAGCAGCGTGCCGACGGGGAAGCCCCCGGTGATCACGAGGAGCGAGGTCGCGACGAAGAAGGCGACGAACATCCCCCGGGTCACCTGCCGCGCAACCCGGTCGCCGAGGATGACCGGCAGGGTGTTCGTGCCCGCGGGCCCGTCCCACGGCGCCTTGTCGATGTGCTTGCCCATGAGCACGGTCGTGCAGAGGATCGCGTACGGCAGGGACGCCCACACGACCGCGATCGGGATCGATCCGGTCGCCGCGTAGTACACGCCACCGACCATGAGCGGTCCCCAGACCACCACGACCGTCGGTTCACCGAGCCCGTGCTGCTTGAGGCGCAGGGGCGGCGCCGTGTAGGCGACCGAGAGGAGCAGGCCGCCGAGCGCGAAGCCCACGATGGCCCACCCGCGAGCGACCGTGAGCACCACCATGATCACCGCGCAGATCGCGTTCACGATGAGAGCGAGCCGCCGCAACCCGTCGGCGGTGACCACCCCGCTGAGCACCGGGTGCGGCGAGTAGAGGTTGCGCGGGTAGTCCTCGGTGTCGGTGCCCACCTCGACGTCGAAGAGGTCGTTCATGAGGTTGTTCGCCATGTGCGCCAGGACGAGACCGACGGACGCCACCGCGAACAGCACCCAGTCGACCGGATCGCGCCGGAACACGGCGAGGAGCCCGGCCTCCGCGGCAGCGACGAGCGTCATCGGCAGGACGCCGGCCCGGGTGAGGAACAACCAGCGCGAGACGACGTCCATCTCGCCGTCGGGCGGATTCGTGGTCGCCAGCACCCAGAGCCAACGCCGCCACCGGCTCGTCCGGGCCGGTCCCCCGGCGACGGCGTCGGGCACGGATCAGCCCCGCTTGGGCGGGCGCGGGATGAGCGCCGAGGTCCGCCGTCGGTACTCGGCGAACTCCGGACGGCGGGCCTCGCTCCGGTCGTCCAGCATCGGGATGCTCGCACCGAGGAACATCGCCACCATCGCGACCACACCGACGCCGGTCCACCAGTACCCGACCCCGACCGCGAGGGCGAAGAGGTACATCGAGAGCCAGAACATGATCTCGCCGAGGTAGTTGGGATGCCGCGAGTAGCGCCAGAGCCCGCGGTCCATCACCTGGCCCGGGGCCTTCACCTTGGCGAACGCCCGCATCTGCTCATCGGCGACGAGTTCGAGCAGGGCGCCGCCGATGCCGACCACCGTGGCGATCACGTCGAGTGGTCCGAGGGCGTTACCGGTGCGAGCGAGCGCAACCACGATCGGCAGGCTCCCGAGCCAGAGTTGGATCGTCGGGAACAGGTGCACCGCGAGGAGGCTCACGAGGAAGCGCGGCATCCTCGCCTTCCCGTACATGTCGACGTAGCGCCAGTCCTCGTGGTGGAGTCCGGGCCAGCCACGCGCCCAGTTCGCGGTGAGCCGCACGCCCCAGACCATGACGACGACGAGCACGAGGGCGGTACGGGTGCCGTCGATCCCCGAGGCCTGCGTGGCGAGCCACACCGCGCCGAGGGGCGGGATGACGCTCCAGTAGGCGTCGAACATCGAGCCGTTGCCGGTGGCGCACGAGGCCAGGTAGATCACGACCGTCGCGCACGCGTACCCGACCGCGATCGCCCAGTACGGGCTCGAGATGCCGACGAGGGAGGAACCCCACCACATCGCGGCGCCCGCCACCACGTAGGCGACGAGGACGACGAGCAGGGACGGGCCGCGCCCGGCGGGACCGCGGTAGCGGTGCTCGGTCACAGGCAGCCCCGGCTCAGAGGAACACGACGACGTCGCCGCCGCCGGCCGCCGCGATGCGCTCGGGCGCCTTGCGCAGCGAGAAGGACATGACCATCCACATGATGCCGGTGATCAGGGCCGAGAGTCCGACGAGGAGAAACACGACCCCCACGCCGATGTTCGGCCACACGACGAACACGATGCCGACCACGATGCCGAGCCCCCCGAGGAGGAGGCGCCAGCCCCACGCGTAGCCCTTGTCGGCGAAGGCCGACACGACGCGGATGAGGCCGCCGAGCAGGAAGCCGATGCCCCAGACCACCGCGATCACCTTCACCGTGACGTCGGGCCAGAAGGCGATGAGCGCGCCGGTCGCCATGAGCACGATGCCCGCGACGACGGCGGGGGTGCGGTGCACGGCGTGCCGGGAGTGGACGAGGTCGACGATCCCGACGACCACGAGGTAGAGGCCGACGACCCACGCGACCGTCTCGGCCCCCTTGACCGGCTCGAACAGGAGCCAGATGCCGAACCCGAGCGACAGGATCCCGGCCACGAGGAGGATCCACCAGAGCTTCGCCGCCGCCTTGGCCACCTCCGAGAGCGGCACCGCGGTCCCCACCACCATCTCGTCACCCATCGTTGTTCCTCCCGTCGCCGGAGCCGCACGGCCCGGATCAGACGCGCCGGCGGGCCCAGTCGTAGGTGACGCGGGTGCCGAGGAGCACGTCGTGGATGCCACGATTCTTACGGCTCAGCGCGACGAAACCGAGGATCCATGGCGCCGCGGCGCAGATCGTGGCCCGGACGAGGGCCCGTCCCCAGCCCACGGGCCCACCATCGGCCCGGCCGACCCGGAGTCCGAGGATCGCCTTCCCGAGGGTGCGGCCACCGCCACCCCACCCCACGGTGAACACGAGCACGAGCAGGACGAACTGGATGACGACGATCACGATCGGGTCCGGCTGCCACGTCGTGAGTCTCCGGTCCGACCCGAGCACGTAGCGCAGCAGGCCCACGCCCACGATCATCCCGAACAGGATGGCCTGTGCGACGAAGAAGTCGATGAGGTCGGCGATGGCGCGCGACACCACTCCGGCCTGCTGGCCCTGGAGCGCGGCGGCGCGCGGATCGCGGATCGTCGTCACGGCGCCTCTCCCGGGACGGGGCCGGATGCGGGGTCGGTCGTGTCCTGCACGGTCGCCTCGGGGTCGGCCGGCCCGGGATCGGATCCGTCCGTCGTGGGTCCCGGTCGGCGCACGGTCCAGTCCTCACCGACGTGGGCCCGCTCCCGTCGGCGCCGCAGCAGGACCGCGTCGACGATGCGGTTCACGAACGTGTCGAGTTGCATCGACTGGATCCGGGCCGAGTCGACGATGTCGCCGGTCACCGTCCCGGTGGACTCGCGCACGATCTGCCCGATGTCCACCGTATCGAGGACCTCGGCCGCCATCGGCGCGATGTCGACCCGCTCCATGATCCGGTTCACGTCCACCCGGCCGACGATCGCGTCGACGTCCACCCGTCGCACGAGCGCGTCCACGTCGACCCGGGCGACGATGGCGTCCACGTCGATCTGCTCCATGATGAGGTCGATCGGGATCGCTGCGACGATGCCGGCGAGGTCGAGGCGTTCCACGATCGCCGCCGCGAGCTCGGGTACGAGCCGGGCCACGAACGCGCCGAGCAGCGCTTCGTTGCCCGCCTGCTCCTCGGTCCCCCGCTCGCTCCAGCGCTCGACCGCCCGATCCCCGGCGGCGATCGTCGATCCGACCACCGGCAGGCTGCGGGCGGCCTGCACTGCGAACCCGGCGCTCGACTCCACCTGGGCGGAGACCGCCAGCACCCGCTCGGAGGCCGCCATGCCGAGCCCGAGCGCCGCGCTCGGCAGCCGGCGCAACGTCGACCCGCCGGCGGTCGCCGGCCCGGGGCCGAGGCGATCGATCGCGTCGGTGGTCGCCCCGACGGCGAGCCCGGCCACTCCGAGTCCGAGCCGCGAGGCGCGCGCGATGAACCCGGTGAGCCCACGCACGTCGTCGATCGGCTCCTCCCAGCGCACGACCTCCGAGGGCGCGTCCACGGTCGTCGGGCTCGGGCCCTGCGGCTCCTCGGGATCGGTCACGACCCGGATCCGACCACATCGGAGGCGAGGACGTCCACGAGGGCCCGCCACTCGGCCATGGACCCCACCCCGTCGAGGCCGACGGTCATCCAGGTGACGCCGAGCGCGGCGGCCTCGGCGGCCTCCTCGGCGAGGCGCGTCGCAGCACCGGCCCGCAGGGTCGCGGTCGGCGGGGCGAACGGCGCGAAGCAGACCTCGAGCGCCTCGGTGCGACCGGCTCGGGCGACCTCGTCGGCGAGCACCTCGAGACGCGCCGCGAGCGCCGCACGGTCGGTGATGGCCGGTGACTTGACGGCCCGGCTCGCCGCGGGCGGGTTCGGGAACGGGGCCCACCCCTGCCCGCGCGCCACCGCGCGCCGGATCGCGGTGCGCGAGTTGCCCCCGATCCAGATCGGCGGACCCCCGGGCGCCGGCGGACGCGGCCGCATCGTGACGGCGCGGGCGCGGAAGCGGCGTCCCTCGACCTCGACCTCGTCCTCGGTCCAGACCCGGCGCATGGTGTCGATCGCCTCGTCGAGCAGCGCGTTGCGCTCGTCGAAGTCGACGCCGAGCGCACCGAACTCCGGCCGCAGGTACCCGGCGGCGACGCCGAGGATGAGCCGCCCGCCCGCGAGCACGTCGAGCGAGGCGAGCGCCTTGGCGGCGAGGAGGGGGTTCCGGTACGCCGCGACGTAGACGTTCGTCTGCAACCGCACCCGGGTGGTGGCGGCCGCCGCGAACGAGAGGGCCACGGTCGGCTCGAGCGCGTGGTGCCCGCCCCCGTCGAGCCACCGCTGGTCGGGGGCCGGGTGGTCGGTGACGTACACGGCGTCGAACCCGGCGGCCTCGGCGGCCCGGGCGGCCTCCATGACCGCCGGGCCGGTCACGAACTCCTCGGGCCGATCGACGCGATCGGTCGGGAGTGCGAGTGACCAGCGCATGGCGGTGAGCGTAATGTCGCCCCGCCGCACCCACCCCTCCCGGAGGCCCCCGTGACCACGCTCCCGCCCTCCCCGCTCGCGCTCGACGACATCGCCCTCGGCGACATCGAGCTCTGGGCCCGTCCCGACGCGGAGCGGGAGGCGATCTTCAAGCTGCTGCGCGATGAGCGACCGATCTCGTTCCACGAGGAGCCGATCATCGAGGGCTACCCGCAGGGTCCCGGCTTCTGGGCCCTCACGCACTACGACGACGTCATGTACGTGAGCCGCCACCCCGAACTGTTCAGCAGCGCGCGGGGCGGCACGAGCGTCGGCGACATCCCGCAGGAGATGGCGGAGTTCCTCGGGTCGATCATCAACATGGACGACCCGCGGCACAAGAAGCTGCGCGGCCTCGTGAACGCGGGATTCACCCCGAAGGCGCTCAACGCGCTGCTCGAGCAGGTGCGCGTACGGGCCCGACAGGTGGTCGAGGACGTCGGGCCGCTCGGCGAGTGCGACTTCGTTGCGCGCATCGCCGCGCTCATGCCGCTCCAGATCGTGTGCGACATGGTCGGCGTGCCGCCCTCACTCGAGCAGACGGTCTTCGACCAGTCGAACATCATCCTCGGGGTCGGCGACCCCGAGTACGTGCAGACCATGGAGGACCTCATGGGCGCCTTCATCACGCTGCACCAGATGGCGATGGAGATCGGCGAGGACCGCCTCGCCAACCCGACCGACGACATCGCGTCGGTGCTGATGCACGCGGAGGTCGACGGCGAGCGACTCACCGTGGCCGAGTTCGCGTCGTTCTTCATCCTGCTCGTCGTCGCCGGCAACGAGACCACCCGCACCGCGATCAGCCACGGCATGTGGGTGCTGCAGAACAACGCCGACCAGCAGGCGCTCTGGCGTGCGGACTTCGACACCCACGCGATCAACGCGGTCGAGGAGATCGTGCGCTGGGCGACGCCGGTGATCTCCTTCCGCCGCACCGTCACCCAGGACGTGACCATCGGCGGACGCGCCTTCACCGAGGGGGAGAAGGTCGTGATGTACTACAACTCGGCGAACCGCGACGAGCGCCAGTTCGCGGACCCCTACCGCTTCGACATCACCCGTGCGCCCAACGCGCACTTCGGGTACGGCGGCGGCGGGGCGCACTTCTGCCTCGGTGCGAACCTCGCCCGTCGCGAGATCCGCGTGATGTTCGATGAGATCTTCCGCGTGCTCCCCGACCTCCACATCACGGGCGAGCCGGAGATGCTGCAGTCCGGCTTCATCCACGGCATCAAGCGCATGCCGTGCGCGTTCACCCCGACCGCGGGATGACCCGGGCCCTCACGATCACCGGCGCGCGCCTGGCGGCCGGTGGCATCGGCGGGCTGCGGGCCGTCGACGGCACGATCACCGAGATCGGGCCCGGGGTCGTCGCCCAGCAGGGTGACGAGCACCTCGACGCCGCCGGGCTCACGATGGTGCCGCCCCTCGTGAACGGGCACACGCACGCGTCGATGACCCTGCTGCGCGGGTACGGCGACGACCTCGCACTCATGGAGTGGCTCCAGACCCGCATCTGGCCGGCCGAGGCCCGCCTCACGGCGGAGCACGTCTACTGGGGGGCGCGCCTCGCCACGGTCGAGATGATCCGCTCGGGCACGCTGCGGTTCTGGGACATGTACTTCCACGCCGGGTCGGTGGCCCGCGCGGTCACCGACGCCGGGCTGCGGGCGAGCGTGAGCCAGGTGATCCTCGAGATCCCCGACGCCCCCGCCGAGGCGCGTCCCGAGGCCGCCGAGGAGGGGCTCGCCCGCCTCGCCGAGGCCGGTCCGCTCGTCACCCCGTGCCTCGGCCCGCACGCGATCTACACGGTCGGGCCGTCGGCGCTCGCAACGATCGCCGAACTGTCGGAGCGCCACGGCGTCCCCGTGCACATCCACCTCGCGGAGACTGCGGGAGAGGTCGAGGACTGGGTGCGCGAGCACGGCGTGCGGCCCGTCGCACACCTCGACGCCCTCGGCCTCGTGCACGAGCGCAGCGTGCTCGCGCACGGCGTGCACCTCGAGGACGACGAACTCGCGCTCGTCGCGGCGCGGGGCGCGACCCTCGTGACCTGCCCCGTGTCCAACATGAAGCTCTCGGTCGGCGGCACCTTCCGGTACCCGGCCGCCCGCGCCGCGGGGTGCGCCGTCGGCATCGGCACGGACGGTGCCGCGTCGAACAACTCGCTCGACCTGTTCCAGGACGTCAAGGTGCTGGCCCTGCTCCAGAAGCATACGTCCGGTGATCCGTCGACCCTGCCCGCGCCCGACGCGTGGGCGATCGCGACGGGCCGGCACGCGCCGGGCCTCGGCGCGACGCCGCTCGAGGTCGGCGCACCGGCGGACCTGCTCCTGCTCGCCCTCGACGGCCCCGAGATCCTCCCGGCTCCCCTCGACGCGGCGCTCGTCTACTCGGCGACCGGCGCGGTGGTCGACACCGCGGTCGTCGACGGGCGGGTCCTCATGCGCCACCGCATCATCGAGGGCGAGGACGAGGTACGGGCCCGGGCGGCCGAGGCTGCGGCGTTCGTCCGGGGCGGCTGAGCGCCGGCACCGTCCGGTCAGTCGGTGCGGGCCGGACGGCCCGGCGCCTCGCCGGCCGCATCGCGGCGCAGGGCCGCCAGCCCTGCGAGCACCTCGATGATCGCGTGGTGGGCCGAGTTGACGGTGACGTCGGCGTGGTCGTACGCCGGCGCGACCTCGACGACATCCATACCGACGAGCGGCACGCGACGGGCGATGTGCCGCAGCGCGAGGAGGAGCTCCCGAGCCTGCAGGCCGCCCGGTTCCGGCGTGCCGGTACCCGGCGCGAACGCCGGGTCGAGGCAGTCGATGTCGACCGACAGGTACACGGCGTCGCAGTCGCGCAGCACGTGGTCGATCGCGTCCTCGACCACGGGCACGATGCCTCGTGCCACCACGTCGTCCATCAGGAACGAGCGGATGCCGACGCCGTGCATCCAATCCCAGACCTCGGCCTCCGGCCAGTGGGACCGCAATCCGATCTGGGCGAACCGGTCGGCCCGCACCGCACCGGAGTCGATGAGGTGGTACATCGGTGTGCCGTGGCTTGCGAGCGTGCCGTCGATCTCGCGAGCGGTGTCCGCGTGCGCGTCGAAGTGCAGCATCCCGATGCGGCCGTACCCGAGGTGGTCGGCGACGCCGGTGAGCGCGGGCCACACGATCGTGTGATCACCCCCGATCGTGACGGGCAGGATCCCGCGCCGTGCGACGCCGTGCACCCGGGCCCGGATGTTCGCCAGCGCGGCATCGACCTGCCCGTGCGGGCAGTGGGCGTCGCCGTGATCGACGATCGTGAGCCAGTCGGTGATCTCGACCCCGTGGGTCAGGTGGTAGGTGCCGGACTCGTAGGCCTGCGCGCGCAACGCCCGCGGTCCGAAGCGGGCCCCGGGACGGTTCGAGACGCCCAGGTCGAAGGGGGCCCCGACGATCGCGACGTCGGGGCGCCAGGAGTCGAGGTCAGCCGCCGCGAGCGCGTACGGCTGCTGCAGGAACGACGGGATCGCGCCGATCTCGTACTGGTGACGGACCTCGGCGGGGAGGTCGGGACGCGGACTCGGTTCGACGGTCATGGGGCGAGCGTACGCGTCCTCACTTGACCGCGGGACCGGCGAGCGGGCCGTCCCGGCCCACGCACGCGCGCCAGCCGCCCGCACCCGCGGCCTTCGCCGCGGTCGCCTCTTCGGCGAACCACCGGTGGTACCGCGGGGTGTCGGCGAAGGGGTAGGCCGCCGCGAACCCGCCCTGCAGGAGCGCGACCTGCACGTTGAGGCCGTCGGCGAGCCGGTACACGTACGCGAGAGTGCGCCCATACCGGTCGGTGCGGTTGTTGTCGTACTCGAGCCGCACGCGCGTGCCCGGCGCGAGCACCGCCTTGGTGAAGTTCGACGCCTCGTAGCCCCAGCACTCCGCACCGAAGAACACCTCCGGCGTGTCGACCCCGATGAGGCGGACCTTCGTGCCGCCGTTCACGACGATCGTGTCGCCGTCGGTCACCTTGGTCACGGTTGCGTCATCGCCCGCC
The DNA here is from genome assembly GCA_046081705.1 of Actinomycetes bacterium. Classification (GTDB taxonomy): domain Bacteria; phylum Actinomycetota; class Acidimicrobiia; order IMCC26256; family IMCC26256; genus IMCC26256. The sequence goes on from JBJTWK010000043.1 coordinate 53,775, forward strand.
GGGATCGCCGGCCCCGGCGGCGGGGGCGGCGGGGGTGCGACCGTCGTCGTCGGCGGCGGTGCTGTCGTCGTCGGCGGGAGCGCGGTGGTCGTGGTGGTCGTGGTGGGCGCCTGCGTGGTCGAGGTCGTCGGGCGCTCGGCCCGCGTCGTGGTCGGGCCCAGCGAGTCGCCGAACCCCGCACCGTCCTCGGACGGCGCGGTGCACGCGGCGCACGCGACCGCGGCGAACAGCACCATGACGTTCCGCGTGGCCCGCGCGACCTGCCCCATGACGCGATCGTGCCACGCGGGCCGACGTCGGTCGGAGCAGGTGGGCGATCGACGGGGTACGGTCGCCTCCCTGTGCCGCTCCCGACCCCCCTCCGGCCCCTGCGGCACCGACGCTTCGCACTCCTCTGGTTCGGCGCGTTCGTCTCGAACATCGGGACGTGGATGGAGACGGTCGGCGTCGGCATCCTCGTGACCGAGACCACGGGCCGCGCCACCTGGACGGGCGTCGTCGCGGCCGCCGGGTTCGTCCCCGCCGCGATCCTCGGTCCGGTCGGCGGGGCGTTGGCCGACCGCCTCGAACGCCGGCGCATGCTGCTGGTGACGACGACGATCCAGACCGGCCTCGCCGTGCTGCTCACGGTCCTCGCCGCGACGGGCACCCCGTCGCCGTGGGTCGTCACGCTCATCGTCCTCGCGGCCGGGTGCACCTCGGCGATCGGGTTCCCGACCTACCAGACCCTCCTGCCCGACCTCGTGCCCCCGGAGGATCTCGTCGGTGCCGTGGCCCTGTCGAGCGCGCAGTGGAACCTCGGGCGGATCATCGGCCCCGCCGTCGCCGGCATCGTGATCGGTCTCGGCGGCTACGCCTGGACGTTCGGGCTCAACGCGCTCTCCTTCGGCGCGGTGTTCGTGGCGATCGCGGCGCTCTCGCTCCCCCCGCCGCACCACGACGGCTCGTCGATCGTCGCCGCCATCCGGGGCGGGATCGCCTACGCCCGCCGGGACCCGGGTCTGCGTTCCGTGATGATCCTCGTGATCCTCAACTCGTTCCTCGCCGCACCGTTCATCGCGCTCGTGCCCGCGATGGCCATCAAGGTGTTCGGCCGCGGGGCCGGGGCGACGTCGTTCCTCACGACCGCGCAGGGCGTCGGTGCGGTGGTGATGGCGCTCTCGCTCGGCGCGCTCGCGGCGCGCTTCGGCTCCCGACGCACCCTCATCGGGATGCTGTGGGGTCTGCCGCCCGCGCTCGTCGTGTACGCGCTCGCGCCCACGCTGTGGGCGTCGGGGCTCGCGATCTTCGCGGTGGGTCTCCTGTACCTGGGCGCGCTGTCGTCCTTCATGAGCATCGCCCAGCTCCGCGCGCCCGCCCAGGTGCGGGGTCGGGTGCTCTCCCTCATCACGATGGCCCTCGGCGCGCTCTACCCGCTCGGCTCGATCATCCAGGGCTCCCTCGCCGACGAGATCGGCCTTCGCACGGTGACGCTCCTGTCGGGCGTCGTCATGGCCCTCGCGCTCGTGGTGCTCCGGCTCGCGCGGCCGCGTCTGTCCGCCGCGCTCGACGATCCGATCGCCGACTACGCCTGAGCCGGCGCGTCGACGAGGGCGGCGTGGTCGCGCCCAACCGCCGCGATCACGGCCCGGGCCGCCACCGCGGCCACGATCGCGACGACGCCGACGATCGCGGTCACGGCCGCCGTCACGACCGGGGGCGCCCCGAGCAGCGCGAGGGCACCGATCGCGATCTGTGAGGTCGTGGCGACGATCCACAGCGTCCACCACCGGGTGATGAGTCGCACGTCGCCCGCCGTACCACCGATGAGGTCGCGGGTCGCGCGGTACGGCCACCACCAGTGCAGCACCGGGATCGCGAACGACCACGCACCGAGCCAGGGACTGCGCCGGAGCGGGCGACCGGCGGCGAGCGCGACCTTGCCCGCCCGTCCCAGCCACATGATGAACACCACGCCGGTGACCACGAGCACGAGCGACGCGAGGTTCGAGATCGTGTTGAGGTACCCCGGGATGTCGATCGGCTCGAACCGGAACGGCTGTGACGGGTCGGCCATCGCATCGCGCCACTGCGGTCCGATCGCGTGCAGCGCGACGATCGTGGAGGCGACGTAGGCCGCGAGCGCCGGACCGGCGAGGAGCAGCAGGGCCCGTGCGACGCGCCCGAAGCTGCGCTCGGACGCGAGCAGGACCACGGCGTCGACCCCGAGGCGCGGGGCCACCGGGCCGGGTCGGTCCGCCGGTGAGGTGTACGCGGTGTGAGCGGTCCAGGCTGCGCCGTCCCAGTAGCGCAGACCCCCCGACCCGGCGGGGTCCGGGTACCAGGCCGCCGGGGGCAGCGGGCCGGCGCCGGACGCACCCGTCGTCGCACCGGACGCCTCGGGTGCGGGGGCCCCGGGTCCCGGCCGGGTCTCCCGGCTCCACGCGGTCCCGTCGAAGCGGCGCTCGCCGTCGGTGCCCCAGGGATCGGGGTACCAGCCGGGTTCGGTCGGGGTCGCAGGCATGAGGGGCACGGTAGCCCCCGGGCCCGGCCACCCCGCCCGGACGCCCGCGTCCGGACCGTTTCGGATCTCGGGAGCGTTCACTCCTACGATCGAACCGTGCAGTCCATGAGCGATGCCGTGCCGGGCCCGGACGGGCCGCCCGCCGAGGGTCCGCGCTGGCGCATCGACGAGGTCGCCGACCGGCTCGACCTCTCCGTGGACACCATCCGCTTCTACCAGAAGCGGCGCCTCCTCCCGGCGCCGGCGCGGGAGGGCCGCATCGCCTGGTACGGCCCCGAGCACGTCGACCGGCTCGTGCGCATCCGGGAACTGCAGGGCGACGGCTTCAGCCTCGCCGTCATCCGTCGACTCATCGACGGCGAGCTCGACGCCGCCGACGCCCCGCTCGCCGCGGCGGTCGCCGACGTGCGCGACGACGACGGGACGGGCCCCGAGGAGTTCCTCGACCTCGCCGAGCTCGCGGCGCGCTCCGGGGTGCCCCTCCCGCTCGTCGAGGCGGTCGAGCGCGAGGGCCTGCTCGTCCCGCGCCTCCACGACGGCGCGCCGCGCTACACGAACGCCGACGTCGAGATCGTCGCCGCGGGACTGCGGCTGCTCGAGGCCGGGTTCCCGCTCCCCGACCTGCTCGCGCTCGCACGCGACCACCACACCGCCACCCGCGACATCGCGCAGAACGCGGTCACCATGTTCGACGAGCACGTGCGGGCGCCACTGCGCGACTCCGATCTCGACCCCGACGCGCGCGCCGATCTCCTCGTCGACGCGTTCCGGGTGCTCCTGCCCGCGGTCACCGCACTGGTCGCCCACCACTTCCGACGCACCCTCCTCCAGGTCGCCCAGGAGCACCTCGAGGCGGTCGGCGAACCGGCCGAACTCGCCGCCGCAGGCGAGGAGGCGGCCCGGGCGTTCGAACAGGGGTGGCGGCCATGAGCGTGCTGCCCGCACCCGACGAGAAGGCGGCGACCGTCGAGGCGATGTTCGACCGGGTGGCCCCGTCCTACGAGCGCCTCAACCGCTACATCTCCGGGGGTCAGGACCGCCGCTGGCGTGAGCGCATGGTCCGGGACCTCGGCCTCCCGACGGGCTCGCGGATCCTCGACCTCGCGTGCGGCACGGGCGACCTGTGCCGGGACCTCGAGCGGATCGCGGGCCACCGACCCATCGGCATCGACTTCTCCGCGGGCATGCTCGCCCACGCCCACACCGACGCCCCGCTCGTGCGCGGCGACGCGCTCCGCCTCCCGGTGCCCGACGGCGCGGCGGACGGCGTGACCTGCGGGTTCGCGCTGCGCAACTTCACCTCGCTACCCGAGTTCTTCGCCGAGTGCGCACGGGTCCTGCGCCCGAACGGTCGATTCGCCTTCCTCGACCCGGCCCGGCCCCGGTTCGCACCCTTCCGGATCGGCAACGAGATCTGGTTCCACCGCATTGTGCCGCGCATCGGCGCGGCCCTCGGCGACGCCGAGGCCTACCGCTACCTCCCGGCGTCCACTGCGTACCTCCCCGAACCGGAGGAGATGCTCGGCCTGCTCCGGCGGGCCGGGTTCGTCGACCTCGAGCGCACCACGCTCATGCTCGGCGCGGTGCAACTCATCACGGGGACCCGGGCGTGAGCACCGCATCCGAACTCGGACTCGTCGCCCGCACCCGCGCCGTGCCGGTCGATCACGACCTGCTCAACGCCGTCGGTCCTGCGGACTTCGTGTGGGCCTCCGGCGGCGCCACCTTCGTCGCGCATGGCACCGCCGCGGTGCTGCGGGCCGAGGACGTCGAGGCGTTCCTCGCCACCGTCACCGTCGACGACGAGGTCGGCGAGCCCGGGACCGGGGCCATCGCCGTCGGGGCGCTGCCGTTCGACCCGAGCGCACCCGCCACCCTCGTCGTGCCGGCCCGCGTCACCGGCCGCACCGCCGACGGACGCACCTGGATCACCGAGATCGCGCCGGTGCGCCCCACCCGGAACGGCCCCACCGCGGTCCCGGGCCGGGTCGACCGCCTCGGCGGCACGACGCGGCCGGAGTGGGACACCGCCGTCGGGACCGCGCTCGACGCCATCGCCCGCGGCACCGTCGGCAAGATCGTGCTCGCCCGCGACCTCGTCGTGCGCGCCGACACGGCGTTCGACACCCGCACGGTGCTCACCCGGCTGCGGGACCAGCAGCCCGGGTGCTTCGTGTACGCGCACCGCGGCCTCGTGGGTGCGAGCCCCGAGCTGCTCGTGCGGCGGGCGGGCGGCCGAGCCACGTCGACCCCGATGGCCGGCACCGCGCGCGGCACCGACGCGGCGGCGATCGGCGCGCTCACCGAGTCGGTCAAGGACGCCCGCGAGCACGCGCTCGTCGTCGAGGCGGTCGTGGGTGCACTCGCGGCCCACGCGGCCGGTGCACCGACGGTGCGGGGGCCGCTCGTGGTGGAGCTCCCCAACCTCGTGCACCTCGCCACCCACATCGAGGTCGACCTGCGTCCCGATGCGCCGAGCGCACTCGCGCTCGCCCGGGCCCTGCACCCGACCCCGGCCGTGGGCGGTTCGCCGACGGCCGCCGCCCTCGACCTCATCGCCTCGCTGGAACCGCGCGGGCGCGACCGGTACGCCGGGCCCGTCGGTTGGGTCGACGCCCGTGGCGACGGCGAGTTCGCCATCGCCCTGCGCGGCGCGGTGCTCGACGGCGCCGAGGCCCGGTGCTTCGCCGGGTGCGGCATCGTGGCCGGGAGCGACCCGGCGGCCGAGTGGGCCGAGGCCGAGCGGAAGTTCGGCCCGATGCTGCGGGCCCTCGGCGCCGACTGACGCCGACGCGTCACCAGACGATGGGTCCCGTGGCCGCCTCGGCCCGCCCTTCGGCCCGCACGCCCTTGGCGACCATCTCCGGCGCGACCTCGTGCCAGAGCGCCCGCAGTCGGTAGTGCGGGACGCGCGGGAACATGTGGTGCATCGCGTGGTGGTCGTGGCCGCGGATGAGCAGGCCCGAGCCCGGGAACACCGCCACCCGCGTGTCGACGTAGCGCCCGACCCCGCGCGCGGGGTGGTGCGGGAACCACGCGAAGACGAGGATGAGCCAGAGCGCCTGGATGCGCGCGGGCAGGTACCAGAGCAGCAGCGCCGGCCAACCGAACCCGGCGAAGAACGCGACGACGAGCACCACGGTGGTGAGCAACCAGAACCGGAGCTGGAGCAACCCGTTGCGCCGGTTGCCGGCGTCGGCCGCGAGCGACCGCTTGAGGCTCGCCGGGATGAGCCGGCGGGCCGGGGGCACGAACGCGAAGACCGGCAGGAGGGTGAGGATCATCACCTGCATGAGCCACTTCGCCGGGACGAGCGCGAGCGGGCCCGCGGTGAACCGGTCGGGATCGCGGTCGGGATCGTTCGTGAACGCGTGGTGACGCAGGTGCGACGACCGGTGGACGGTGTAGGAGAGACCGACCGGGATCGAGCACAGGACGCCGATGGTGTCGTCGAGACGCCGTTGGCCCTTCGGCCGACCGGAGACGTTGCCGTGGGCCGCTTCGTGCATCGGCATGTAGAAGGTGGCGGCCACGATCGAGTTGAGGATCAGCCCGAGCCAGAGCGGGATGACGCCGGTGAGACCGAGCACGAGCACGGCGATCCACGCCGCGGCCGACACCAGGAACTCGACGACGATCCGGACCTGGAGGCCGCCGGTGAACCGTGCCGCGGCGGCACGCTCGTCGGCCGGGATGCCCGCCTCGATGTCGGGGGTCGCGTCGATCGCGGGTTCCGTCACTACGCACTCCTCCACCGGCCGGTTCCGGCAGTCTGACTGTCGAAACCCGGTGCGGTCAACCGTTGCGACTCAGAGGTCGAGTGCGGCCGCCACTGCGGCGAACGCCTTGCGGTGACGGTCCACGTTCGCGGCGCGGTCCGTACGGACGAGCACGACCTGCAGACCCCCGGCGTCGACCGCGGCGCGCACCGCCGGACCGACGGCGTCGGGCACCACCGCCTCGAGCACGGTCACCCCGTGGAGCGTTGCGAGCCCACCCACGTCGACGGTCTGGGGCGTCCCGAACAGGGCCTCGAAGTGCTCGGGGAGGTCGGCCTGGGGCAGGAAGGAGAAGATCGCACCGCCCCGGTTGTCGACGACCACGATCGTGAGGTCGACGCCCCGGTCGACCGCGCCGAGCAGACCGTTCGCGTCGTGGAGGAAGCAGAGGTCACCGACCAGTGCCACCGTCGGGGTCGGTGACCCGAGCGCGAAGCCGACCGCGGTCGAGGTGAACCCGTCGATGCCGTTGGTGCCCCGGTTGGCCGCGAACTCGATGTCGTCGCGGGCCCCGGCGAAGGTCTCGACGTCGCGCACGGGCATGCTCGACGCGACGAGCAGGGTCGCACCGGCGGGCAGCGCCGCCACCACGTCGCGGGCCACCTGCGGATCGCACGGCGTATCGAGGGTGTCGAGGTGGGTGTCGAGCGCGGACCGGGCCCGGGCGTCGGCGGTCCGCCAAGCCGCACCCCACTCAGGGTCCGGCGTCGCGTCGTCGAGGTGCTCGACGAGCGCGAGCACCGTCGGCTCGGCCGGGACCACGAGGACCTCGGTGTTCGCGCGGGCCGGGTCGATCCACCGGGCGGCCGGGTCGATCGCCACGATCTCGGGGACGCCGGCCAACCACTGCCCCAGCACCTTGCCGCTCGGGAGCGCGCCGAGCCGCAGGACGAGGTCCGGTCGCATCGCCGCGGCGAACGCCGGGTCGCGCAGCATCGCGTCGTAGGTCTCGATCGCGTACGGCGGGCGGCGCAGGTTCGAGATCGGATCGGCGAGCACCGGCCACCCGGTCGTGACCGCGAGCGCCTCGAGCGTGGCGGGCGTCACCTCGGCCCCCCAGCCCGCCACGATGAGCCCGCGCGGGTGCGCGCGGCACGCGGCCGCGAGCAGGTCCACGGCGAGCCCGGACAACCCGGGCTCCGGCTCGGGCGGATCGACCCACGGGCCACCATCGGCGCGACCGGGCGCGTCGACGAGGGGCGCGCCG
>JBJTWK010000044.1:0-55432 GCA_046081705.1 Actinomycetes bacterium
CCACGTCGTCGCGCGCCGGGCCGACTCCGACCACGCTCACCGGCACGCCCGTGTGCTGCTCGACGAGCTGAAGCAACGCGAGCACCTCTGCGGGCAGGTCACGCTCGCTGCGGCAATTGCGCAACTCGCGATTCCATCCGCGAATCTCGTGGTACTCGCATTCCACCCGCGCGAGCATCTCGGCATCGTCGGGATAACCGTCGAGCAGGCGCCCGTCGAGTCGGTAGCCGGTGCAGACGCGCACCATGTCGAAGTCGTCGAGCACATCAAGCTTGGTGAGCGCGATGTCGGTGAGCGAGTTCACGCGCACCGCATGGCGCAGCATCACGAGGTCGAGCCAACCCGGACGGCGACGCCGCCCGGTGTTCGTGCCGAACTCCCCACCCCGATCGACGAGTTCGTCGCCGATCGGATCGCCCTCGAACAGTTCGGTCGGGAACGGTCCGGAACCCACTCGCGTGAGGTAGGCCTTCACGACGCCGACGATGCGCTGGATCGCGAGCGGACCCACGCCCGCACCGGGGCACACACCGCCCGCGATCGGGTTGCTCGAGGTGACGAACGGGTAGGTGCCGTGGTCGAGGTCGAGGTAGGTCGCCTGTGCGCCCTCGAAGAGCACCCAGTCGCCACGGTCGAGCGCGTCGTGGATGACGTGCACGGTGTCGTCGATGTGCGGCGCGAGGCGGGGCGCCATCGCGAGGTACGCGTCGGCGATCTCGTCGAGGTCCATCGGCAGTCGGTTGTAGACCTTGGAGAGCAGGCCGTTCTTCTCGCGCAGGACGAGTTCGAGCTTCTCGCGGAAGATCTTCGGGTCGAGGAGGTCCTGCACCCGCAGGCCGACGCGCAGCGCCTTGTCGGCGTAGGTCGGGCCGATGCCGCGCTTCGTGGTGCCCAACTTGTTCTTGCCGAGGTACCGCTCGGTGACGCGATCGATCTCCTGGTGGTACGGCATGATGAGGTGGGCGTTGCCCGAGAGCCGCAGGCGGGACGTGTCGACGCCCTTCGAGCCGAGCATGTCGAGCTCAGCGATGAGGACGGCCGGGTCGACCACGACGCCGTTCCCGATGACCGGGGTCACGCCCTCGTAGAGCACGCCGCTCGGGACGAGCTGGAGCTTGAAGACCTCGCCGTCGACGATGATCGTGTGCCCGGCGTTGTGCCCGCCCTGGTAGCGCACACACAACGCGGCGTCCGCTGCGAGGTAGTCGGTGAACCTGCCCTTGCCCTCGTCACCCCACTGGGTACCGACGATCACAGCACCCGGCACGTGACGCTCCCTCGGACGCGGCGCTCGCCGCCAGAAATGTCGCTCACGTTGGTGGGACGCTACACGACGCGCTCCGGTGGGCCCGATGGGTATCGCGGGCGCACGGGGAACGTCGCCGTCCGGGCGGTGCCGCGCCCGTCAGGCCGGGGTCAGTCGAGTCGGACCGACTCCGTGCGGCTGAACACCAGCCCGTCGGGGGAGGCGTCGACCCGCACGATGTCGCCGTCGCGGTAGGTGCCCTGGAGGACACCGAGCGCGATCGGATCGGCGAGTTCCCGCTGCAGCACCCGCTTGAGCGGGCGCGCCCCGTAGTCCGGGTCGTAGCCGGTCCGGGCGAGCCACTCCCGGGCGGCGTCGCTCACCTCGAGGCCCAGGCCCCGGGCGAGCAGGCGCTCCCGCAGCGCCTCGAGCTGGATGCCGACGATGCTGGCGATGTGCTCCTCGCCCAGGGCGTGGAACACGACCGTCTCGTCGATGCGGTTCACGAACTCGGGCTTGAAGTGCGCGCGCACCGCGGTCATCACGCCCTCCGGGGTCAGCCCGGCGCCGAGGTTGCTCGTCATGATGAGGACCGTGTTCGAGAAGTCGACCGTGCGACCCTGGCCGTCGGTGAGGCGACCGTCGTCCATGAGCGCGAGCACCACGTTGAACACGTCGGGGTGGGCCTTCTCGACCTCGTCGAGGAGGACGACCGAGTACGGGCGACGACGCACGGCCTCGGTGAGTTGCCCGCCCTCCTCGTACCCGACGTAGCCCGGGGGCGCACCGACGAGGCGCGACACCGCGTGCTTCTCCATGTACTCGCTCATGTCGATGCGGACCATCGCCCGCTCGTCGTCGAAGAGGAACTCGGCGAGCGCCCGGGCGAGTTCGGTCTTGCCGACCCCGGTCGGACCGAGGAACAGGAACGATCCGATCGGACGGTGCGGATCCGAGAGACCGGCCCGCGAGCGACGGATCGCGTTGGCGACCGCGGTGACGGCGTCGTCCTGGCCGATGACCCGCGCGTGGAGTTCGTCCTCCATGCGCACGAGCTTCGACATCTCGCCCTCCATGAGCCGGCTCACGGGGATGCCGGTCCACTTCGCGACGATCTCGGCGACGTCCTCCTCGTCGACCTCCTCCTTGAGCATCTGCACGTCGGCCTGCAACTCGGCGAGGCGCTCGGTGCGCTGCGCGATCTCCGCCTCGAGGTCGCGCATCGTGCCGTAGCGGAGCGACGCGGCCCGCTCGAGGTCGCCCTTGCGCTCCGCCACCTCGGCGTCGGTGCGCGCGGTCTCGAGGGACTCCTTGAGGTCGCGGATCTCGGTGATCGCGTCCTTCTCCGTCTGCCAGTGGGCGACCATGCCGTCGCGCTCCTCGGCGAGTTCGGCCAACTCGGCCTCGAGTGCACCGAGGCGTTGGGCCGACGCGTCGTCGGTCTCCTTCGCCAGCGCGGCCCTCTCGATCTCGAGTTGGCGGATGCGCCGCTCGACCACGTCGATCTCGAAGGGCATCGAGTCGATCTCGATGCGCAGGCGCGACGCCGCCTCGTCGATGAGGTCGATCGCCTTGTCCGGCAGTTGTCGGGAGGGGATGTAGCGGTCGGAGAGAACCGAGGCCGCGACGAGCGCGGCGTCCTGGATGCGCACGCCGTGGTGCACCTCGTAGCGCTCCTTGAGGCCGCGCAGGATCGCGACGGTGTCCTGCACCGACGGCTCACCCACGTACACCTGCTGGAACCTGCGCTCGAGCGCGGGGTCCTTCTCGATGTACTTGCGGTACTCGTCGAGCGTGGTGGCGCCCACCATGCGCAGCTCGCCACGGGCCAGCATCGGCTTGATCATGTTCCCCGCGTCGACCGCACCCTCGGCCCCGCCCGCGCCGACGATCGTGTGCAACTCGTCGATGAACGTGACGACCTCACCGTCGGAGTCGATGATCTCCTTGAGGACGGCCTTCATGCGCTCCTCGAACTCACCGCGGAACTTCGCGCCGGCGATCATCGAGCCGATGTCGAGCGAGATGAGGCGCTTGTTGCGCAGGGATTCGGGCACATCGCCCTCGACGATCCGGCGGGCGAGGCCCTCGGCGATCGCGGTCTTGCCGACGCCCGGTTCACCGATGAGGACCGGATTGTTCTTCGTGCGGCGGCTCAGCACCTGGATGACCCGCCGGATCTCCTCGTCGCGACCGATGACGGGATCGAGCCGGCCCCGGCGCGCCTCCTCGGTGAGGTCGCGCCCGTACTTCTCGAGCGCCCGGTACTGCTCCTCCGGGTTGTCGCTCGTCACTCGGTGGCTGCCGCGCACGGAACGCAACGCGTCAAGCGTGGCCTCGCGGGTCACGCCGAGTGCCCGCAGCAGATCGCCGACGCCGCCGGCCACGCCGGTCATCGCCAGCAGCAGGTGCTCGGTCGAGAGGTAGTCGTCGGAGAGTTCGGCCCGTTCGGCGTCGCCCTGCTCGAGGACGCGCAGGGTGTCGGCCGCCAGCCCCGGGGATTGGGTGGTCGCGCCGTACACCTGCGGCATGCGCCCGAGGGCCTCGTCGAGGCGGGCGCGCACCGTGGTGGGCGCGAGGCCGATCCGCTCGAGCACCCCGAGCACGACGCCCTCGGGTTGGCCGACGAGCGCGGCGAGCAGGTGCTCGGGCGTCACCTGCGAGTGGTGGCGCTCCGACGCGTCGCGCTGGGCGGCGGCGAGGGCCTCCTGGGTCTTGCGGGTGAACCGGTTCGGGTCGAGGGGCACGGTCCGGGCTCCTGGGTTCGTGGTCGGGTCGGGAGACCCGCCGCTCATGTGGTCAGACTTGATAACAGCGTTATCAAGTTCGGCATTCCCGCCGACGCCGGATCAGCGGCGGCGCGACCGGACCGGCAGGCCCGGTCGGGGGACGGGGACGAGGTCGCGTCGGTACTGACGGTGGGCGTCGGCGATGGCCGCCTCGGCCTGCGCGCGCACCCGTTCGAGTTCGGCCTCCATCTGGGCGAGCCGGGCCTCGAGGGCGAGGATGCGGGCGACCCCGGGGAGCCCGACCCCGGCGGTCGTGAGCTCCTGGATGCGCCGGAGCGCCGCGATGTCGGCGTCGGAGTAACGCCGGCTCCGGCCGGCCGTGCGCGCCGGGTTGATGAGGCCCTTGCGCTCGTAGATGCGCAGGGTCTGCGGATGCACGCCGGCGAGTTCGGCCGCCACCGAGATGACGTACACCGCGTGCTGGTCGTCCTGGTTCACCTCACACCCCCAGTCGGGCTCGGACGTCGTCGGTACCGGCGGCGGCCAACGCCTCGAGCGCGGCGCGCTCGGCGTCGTTCACCCGCTCGGGTACCACCACCTCGAAGGTCACGAGCAGGTCGCCCGGCTCGCCCTTCGCGGAACTCGCCGGGATCCCGCGGCCGGACACCCTCACGGTCGTGCCGCTCTGGGTCCCCGGCCGGACCTTCACGGTCACCGGCTCACCGAGCGTCGGGACGCGCACCGCGGCGCCGAGCGCCGCCTCGGCGATCGTGACCGGCACGCGGAGGCTGAGGTTGCGCGCGCCGCTGCGGCCGAAGAGTTCGTGGGGCGCCACGTGGACCACCACGTAGAGGTCGCCCGGCTCGCCCCCATTGCGTCCGGCCCCGCCGCGGCGCTTCACGCGGATGCGCTGGGCGTCGGTGACGCCGGCCGGCACCTTCACCTTCACCTCCCGCGACCGCAGCTCCACGCCGCGGCCACGGCAGGTGGGGCAGGGCTGGGCGATCCGCCGCCCGCTCCCCCCGCACGCCGGGCAGACCTGCGAGAAGGAGAACGGGCCCTGGTTCACCGCGACCTGACCCTGGCCCCCGCACTGCGCGCACGCGTCGATCGCCGTGCCCGGTGCTGCGCCCGAGCCCTGGCACGTGCCGCACGGGGCGTCGGACGTGAAGCGGACCGGCGCGGTCACCCCGTGCACCGCGTCGAAGAAGTCGACGTGCAGTTCGGTCTCGAGGTCGTCGCCGCGCGCCGGGGCGTGGCGCGACGCGCGCCGACCCCCGCCACCGCCGAACCCGCGGCCGCCCCCGAAGAGACCGCCCAGCAGATCCGAGATGTCGGCCCCGTCGAAGCCCCCACCGAAGCCGCCCGGACCCCCGAAGCCGCCGGCACCGCCCGGGTACGCGCCCGAGGCCGCCATCTCGCGCACCTGGTCGTACTCGGCCCGCCGCTCGGCGTCGCCGAGCACGTCGTGCGCGGCCGAGACCTCCTTGAAGCGCTCCTCGGCGGCGGCGTCACCCGGGTTGGCGTCCGGGTGGTACTGCTTCGCGAGCTTGCGGTAGGCGCGCGTGATCTCCTTGTCGGTCGCACCCTTCGGTACGCCGAGCACCGCGTAGTAGTCCTTCTCGAACCACTCACGCTGAGGAGCCACTCGTCACCTCTCCGACGCGCGTCGCACGTCACGTGCGGTCGCTACTGCGCGACCTTCACCATCGCCGGCCGGATGACCCGGTCCGTCGTCCGGTACCCGGTCCGGAACACCTCGACCACGACCGGACCCTCGTGTTCGCCCGTCTCCTCGTGGAGCACCGCCTCGTGGTGCTCCGGATCGAACGGTGCACCGAGCGCCTCGATGCGCTCGAGCCCGTTGCGCCCGAGCACCGCGACGAACTCGCCGAAGGCCAACTCCACGCCCTTGCGGACCGCCTCGTCGGCCTCGGCCACCGCCACCACCGCCTGCTCGAACGCGTCGAGCACCGGGAGCAGTTGCTCGACGAACCGGGCGACCGCCTGATCGCCGGCCGCCGCGACGTCGCGCTGGGCCCGCTTGCGGAAGTTCTCGAAGTCCGCCTGGATCCGTTGCGCCGCCGCACGCATCTCGTCGCGCTCCGCCGCGATCACGTCGAGGTCGGCCCCGACGACCTCGGCCGCGCCGTCGAGATCCGCCGCCAGGTCCTCGGGCGCGTCCGACCCGGTCGACGCCGGGCCGGACGCGTCCTCGGTCGTCATGCTTTGTCCTCGTCGACGATCTCGGCCTCGGCGACCTCGTCGTCGGAGGGCGCCTCGGCACCACCCGGCGCACCCTGCTGGGCGGAGGCCGCCGCGTAGAGGCGCTGGGCGAACTCCTGGCTCGCCCCGACGAGGGCCTCGTGCGCGGCCTTGACCGCCTCGATGTCGGCGCCCGCGAGCGAGTCCTTCAGCGCCTTGAGGGCCGACTCGATCTTCTCGCGCTCACCGGCCTCGACCTTCTCGCCCTGCTCGGCGAGGAGACGCTCGGTCTGGAAGACGAGGGTGTCCGCGTTGTTGCGGATCTCGGCCTCCTCGCGCCGTTGACGGTCCTCCTCGGCGTGCGCCTCGGCGTCCTTCATCATCCGGTCGATCTCGTCCCTGCCGAGCGCCGTGCCGCCGGTGATGGTCATCTGCTGCTCCTTGCCCGTACCGAGGTCCTTCGCACTCACGTGCACGATGCCGTTCGCATCGATGTCGAAGGTGACCTCGATCTGGGGCACGCCACGCGGCGCCGGCGGGAGGCCGACGAGCTGGAAGGTGCCGAGCACCTTGTTGCGGTAGGCCATGTCCGACTCGCCCTGGAGCACCTTGATCTCCACCGAGGGCTGGTTGTCCTCCGCCGTCGTGAAGGTCTCGGAGCGCTTGGTCGGGATCGTGGTGTTGCGCTCGATGAGCTTGGTCATGATCTGACCCTTGGTCTCGATGCCGAGCGACAGCGGCGTGACGTCGAGGAGCAGGACGTCCTTGACGTCGCCCTTGAGCACGCCGGCCTGCACCGCGGCCCCGACCGCCACGGCCTCGTCCGGGTTGACGCCCTTGTCGCCGTCCTTGCCCGAGATCTCGCGCACGAGGTCGGTGACCGCGGGCATGCGGGTCGAGCCGCCGACGAGGATCACGCGATCGATCTGGTCCTTGGTGAGCCCGGCGTCACGGATGGCCTGCTCGAACGGTCCCTTGCAGGCGTCGAGGAGGTTGCGGGTGATCTCCTGGAACTTCGCCCGGGTGAGGCTGAGCTCGAGGTGGAGCGGACCCTCGCTCGTCGCGGTGACGAACGGCAGGTTGATGCTCGTCTCCTGGAGGGTGGAGAGCTCGATCTTGGCCTTCTCCGCCGCCTCCTTGAGCCGCTGGGCCGCCATCTTGTCGGCGCCGAGGTCGACGCCGCTCGAGTTCTTGAACTCCGAGACCATCCAGTCGATGACCCGCTGGTCCCAGTCGTCACCACCGAGGTGCGTGTTGCCGGCGGTGGACTTCACCTCGAACACGCCGTCCCCGAGCTCGAGCACGTAGACGGCGAGCGTGCCGCCGCCGAGGTCGAACACGAGGATCGTGATGTCGTTGTCCTTGTCGAGGCCGTACGCCAGCGCGGCCGCGGTCGGCTCGTTGATGATGCGCAGCACCTCGAGGCCCGCGATCTCCCCGGCCTCCTTGGTCGCCTGCCGCTGGGCGTCGTCGAAGTACGCCGGCACCGTGATGACCGCCTGCGTGACGGTGTCGCCGAGGTAGGCCTCCGCGTCCCGCTTGAGCTTCTGGAGCGTGCGGGCCGAGATCTCCTGGGCGGTGTAGGCCTTGCCGTCGATGTCGATCGTCCAGCCGGTGCCCATGTGGCGCTTCACCGAACGGATCGTGCGGTCCGGGTTCGTGATCGCCTGCCGCTTGGCCACCTCGCCGACGAGGATCTCCCCGGTCTTCGAGAACGCGACCACCGACGGGGTGGTGCGGGCGCCCTCCGAGTTCGGGATGACGACGGGTTCGCCTGCCTCGAGGACCGAGACGACCGAGTTGGTGGTGCCGAGGTCGATGCCGACTGCCTTGGGCATGGTGACTTCCTCTCCGGGGTTCCCTGGTGCCGGTCGGGGGGTCCGGCCGGGCGCTGTTCGGGGTCGATGGTCGGCGGGGCCGGATCGTGTCCACAGCGGACCCGCTCGACCTTGAGTCGTTGACCATCAACTTTTGTGAGTCCCACCGTATTCCCATCCGTCCGGGATCTCCACGCGGGCAGCCGTGACCTCGGGCACCTCGCCCGATCCCCCGGCCCCGTGCGGGGTCGGGCCCGGCGGACCTAAGGTTCGGACATGGCCCGACGAACCGCCCAGTACCTCACCTCGCTCGCCGGGGTCCCCCTCTTCTCCGCCCTGTCGCAGCGCGACCTGGGCCGCATCGCCCGTCTGGGCGAGGAGATCGAGGTGGAGGCCGGCACCCGCCTCGTCGACGAGGGGGCGACCGGGGACCAGTTCTTCGTGATCCTCCGGGGCAAGGCCAAGGTGACCCGCCGGGGTCGCCGGGTCGCAACCCTCTCCACCGGCGAGTCGTTCGGCGAGCTCTCGCTCCTCGACCGCGGCCCGCGCACCGCGACCGTCACCGCAGAGACCCGCATGGAACTCCTCGTCCTCGGACAGCGGCAGTTCTCCGGCCTCCTCGACGACGCCCCGGGCTTCTCGCGCAAGCTCCTCGCCGGTATGGCCCGCCGCCTGCGCGAGGCCGACAGCCGCAACCAGTAACCCGCCCACGCCGGGCTCCTCGGGGCCCGATTGGTAGGTTTCACGCGTTCACCGCACGCCCCATCCGACGGGCGCGCGCCACCCGGAGGTCCCATGCGCCGGCCCAAGCCGCACCAGATCGTCCTCACCATCGGCGTCCTCGCCGCCGTCGGCACGATCGCCTCGGGCATCGCCCCGCAGATCACGCACTGGAAAGACGAGTCGCCGGTCGCACGCGAGGTGTTCGTGAACGTCCCGGGCGGGCTCCAGGTCGCCTTCTACATCGTCATGGCCGCGATGCTCTTCGTGACCTCGTGGCTCGTGTCGCTCCGGGTGCGCAACTACGAACGGGGCGGGCCGGACGACCGGCGCCTCACCCGGACGAACGCCAAGCGGCGCATGCGGGACTTCCGCCGCGGCGTCTGGATGCGCACGCTGCTGCGCGATCCCGCCGCCGGCGCGATGCACTCGATGATCTACTTCGGGTTCCTCGTGCTGTTCGCGGCCACGGTGCTCCTCGAGATCGACCACCAGCTCCCCGAGGCGCTCAAGTTCCTCCACGGCACCGTGTATGAGGGCTACTCCTTCATGGCCGACCTGTTCGGCCTCGTGTTCCTCGGCGGCATCCTCTGGGCCCTCGCCCGGCGCTACGTGCAGCAGCCCTACCGGATCCGCATCAAGACCAAGCCCGAACACCTCGTGATCCTCGGCGTGTTCCTCGTCATCGCCGTCACCGGCTTCACCACCGAGGGTCTGCGCATCGCCGCCGAGGGTCGGCCGGCGTTCGAGAAGTGGTCCTTCGTCGGTTGGGGGTTGTCGGGCCTCGTCGACGGATGGAGCGAGAGCACGCTCATCGACGCCCACCGCTGGTCGTGGCTCGCCCACGTCGTGGCGTTCATCGCGTTCCTCGTGATCCTGCCCACCACGATGCTGCGGCACATGATCACGAGCCCCATGAACATGTTCTGGCGCGACAAGGACCGCCCGAAGGGCGCCATGAAGCCGATGCCGAACCTCATGGAGACCGAGCTCGAGTCGTTCGGCGCCTACCAGATCGCCGACTTCACATGGAAGCAGCTCTTCGACACCGACGCCTGCACGATGTGCGGTCGCTGCACCTCCGTGTGCCCGGCCCACGCGACGGGCAAGCCGCTCGACCCGCGCGAGATCGTGCTCAAGGTCGGCGAGGTCATGAACGCCACGGCCGAGCCGCGCACGACGCCGCCCATCGGCGTGGTCGACGGCATCACCATCGATGCCGACTCGGTGTTCGAACGCATCACCTCGCAGGAGCTGTGGGCCTGCACCACCTGCAAGGCGTGCGACGAGATCTGCCCGGTGAACATCGAGATCCTCGACAAGATCCTCGATATGCGCCGCTACCTGTCGCTCATGGAGTCGGACTTCCCGGCCTCCCTCGGCAACGTGTACCGGTCGATGGAGAACTCCGCCAACGTCTACGGGATGAACCAGGGCGACCGGGGCGACTGGGCGAGCGACCTCGAGGGGATCGAGATCATCGAACCCGGCTCGTCGTCGGGCCCGCACGAGTACCTCATGTGGGTCGGGTGCGCCGGCTCGTTCGACGACCGCAACAAGAAGACGAGCCGGGCCCTGGCCAAGCTCCTGCAGAAGGCGGACATCGACTTCGCGATCCTCGGACCGTCGGAGCTCTGCACCGGTGACTCCGCCCGTCGGTCGGGTAACGAGTACATCTTCCAGATGCTCGCGATGCAGAACATCGAGGTGCTCGACGGTGCGGGCGTCACGAAGATCATCACGCAGTGCCCGCACTGCTTCAACACGCTCAAGAACGAGTACCCGCAGCTCGGCGGCAACTACGAGGTGATCCACCACTCGCAGTTCCTCGCGCAGCTCATCGACGAGGGTCGCCTCTCGATGGCGGGTGCTTCGCTCGCCGAGCGGGTCACGTACCACGACTCCTGCTACCTCGGCCGCCACAACGACGTCTACATGGCGCCGCGCAACGTGATCGGCTCGCTCAAGGGCATCGACATCGTCGAGATGCCGCGCAACGGCACGAAGGGCATGTGCTGCGGTGCGGGTGCGCGCGCATGTGGATGGAGGAGTCCATCGGCAAGAAGGTGAACGACGAGCGCGCGCAGGAGGCCCTCGCCACCGGCGCGACCCGTGTCGCCGTCGCCTGCCCGTTCTGCTACGTGATGATGGACGACGGCGTGAAGGGTGCGGGCAAGGGCGACGACGTCGTCGTGCAGGACCTCGCCGAGATGCTGCTCGAGGCGATGGAGTCCGACCCGTCGGTCCACGACCAGACGACACTCGCCTAGCGGCGGGGATCACCGGAACGCATTGAGGGCGTCGCCACGGCGGCGCCCTCGTCGCGTCCGGCCCCGGTACCGGACGTCGGAGGGATCCCGTCGCCATGACGACGGAGATCCGGCGGGTGCGCGCGGGCGGCCGATGCCGGCGCGGCGGCGCCGCGGACTACTTCCGGAAGTTGAGGTAGGAGCGGCTCGGCGTCGGGCCGCGCTGGCCCTGGTACTTCGAGCCGGCCACCGAGGAGCCGTAGGCGTTGTCGGCCTCGGTCGTCATCCGCAGGAACGAGATCTGTCCGATCTTCATGCCCGGGTAGATCGCGATCGGAAGGTTCGCCACGTTCGAGAGCTCGAGCGTGAGGTGGCCGTCCCAGCCCGCGTCGACGAACCCGGCGGTCGAGTGGATGAGGAGCCCGAGGCGGCCGAGGCTGCTCTTGCCCTCGAGCCGTGCGACGAGGTCGTTCGGGATCGCGACCCGCTCGAGGGTCGATCCGAGCACGAACTCGCCCGGGTGCAGGATGAAGGCGGCCGGCGGCGTCACCTCGACGAGCTCGGTGAGGTCCTCCTGCGGCTCCTTCGGATCGATGAAGGGCGTCGTGTCGTTGCGGAACACGCGGAAGAACGCGTCGACGTGCAGGTCGACCGAGGACGGCTGGACATCGGCCGGGTCGAACGGATCGATGACGATCCGACCCGCGGCGATCTCCTCACGGATGGTGCGGTCGCTGAGAATCACGGGAGCGGACCCTACCAACTGTCGAGGCGGAGCCCACGAGCGATCAGGCGCCCGGCTTGAAGACCATGAGGTAGAGGAGCACCACGGTCATGAGGTGGAGCACACCGGAGGCCGCGCCGACCTGCTTGCCGAGGGCCTCCATCATCGCGACCTGCGGCGGCGGCCCGGCGGGTGCGCCCGCCGGCGGCGGCCCGCCCGCGGCCAACTCCTCAACGAGCGCGTTCATCTGCCGCACCCGCGGCAGGAGCACACCGTGGGACACACCGAGCGAGACGACGAACGCCACGATGGAGAGCCAGACCCAGGTCTGCGAGAAGGCCCACTGGCCGTCGCTGAGCCACACGAGGATGATCCCGAGCACGAGGATCGCGTAGATGAAGTTCTCGGCCACCATCGACACCCGGTAGTTGGCCTGCGCGATGGCGAGCCCACCCGGGCCGGGACGCTTCTTCGATTCGGCGCCGTAGAGGCCGTTGAGCATCACCGTGCCGATCCCGACGATCGCCACGAGGATGTGCAGGATGAGGACGACCTGGTAGAGGGTGGACTCGGTTCCCACGACGATCCCCCGATCGAGTTCCGTCACCGGTCCCCCCGACCGGCGATCCGGGGCGAATCTAGGCCCGGCCGAACGCGCGGTGCAGGGAGCGGGCGAGATCACCACGGCGTCCGACCACGACCCGGTCCAGCCCCAGGAAGCGGGCCAGGCGAACGGCCTCGGTCGCCAGCGCAGCGGCGACGGCCCCGTGGTCGACCCCGGGTTCCGCCCAGGCCCCCGGCAGCAGGAGGCGCCCCGTCGCCCGATCCGCCTTCGCATCGACCCGTGCGACGAGCCGATCACCGAGCAGGAACGGCAGCACGTAGTAGCCGTACGTGCGCCGGGGCGCCGGCACGTAGATCTCGATCCGGTACCGGAACCCGAAGATCCGCTCCACCCGGTCGCGCTCCCACATGAGCGAGTCGAACGGGGTGAGGAGCGCACACGCATCGACCCGTCGGGGGACCGGGCTGCCGGGGATCCGGTAGGCCGGGTTCCGCCAGCCCTCGACCCGCACCTCCTCGAGCGCGCCGTCCTCGACGAGTTCGGCCACGAGCGGACGGACGACCGGGCGCCTCTGACGGAACGCGTCGGCGAGATCGGCAGCGGTCGCGACGCCGAAGGCGCGTGCCGCGCGCAGCAGGAGGATCTTGCGGGCGTCCGCCTCGGACGGCGTCGGCGTGTCGACCACGTCCTGCGGCAGTGCGCGCTCCGTGAGGTCGTAGACCCGTTCGAACGTGGGGGTGCGCCAGGCGGTGATCTCGCCGGTCCAGAACAGGTACTCGAGCGCCTTCTTGCCGCGGTCCCAGCCCCACATGTGGTCGGGCTTCACCCCACGATCCTCGAGGTGCCGGGCGCTGATCGGGCCGCGGTCGCGCACGGCCTCTCGCACACGGTCGACGTACTCCGGGTGCTCCAGCACCACGTCGACCAGTCCGCCCCACATCGCGCCGCGCTTGGCCTCCTCCATTCGCCAGCGCAGCGCCGGCTGCAGCCGCACGTCGATGAGGGAGGCCTCGTGGCCCCAGAACTCGAACGCGTCGCCGCGACGGATGAGGCGCGCCGCGAGGTCGCGCGGATGGTCACCGAACCGTGCGAAGAACGTGAGCTCGTGCGCGCGGGCGATGACGTTCACCGAGTCGAGCTGCACCGCGGCCACGCGGTCGAGCAACGAGGCGGCGTGCCGGACCGTCACACCCCCGGTCGGCCGCGGCTTCGCGAATCCCTGCGCGCCGAGGACGATCCGACGGACCTCGTCGAGGCGCAGCGATCCCAGCATCCGGGCGTCGCTCAGAGGCCGGCGACGGTGAGCCTCGACGTCGTCGTGATCGCCGAGCCGACCGCACCCGACCGGGAGCCGGTGTAGGTGCCGGTCCCCCCGGTCACCGCGGCGAACCGGCCGGTTCCCCCGATGACCCCAAGGGTCGCTGCGAAGGTCGCGCCGCCGTCGGCGGTGGCCACGGTCGCACCCGATGCCGTCGCGACGAGCGTCGACCCGTCGGCCGGCCACGTGTAGGTCATGACCCCGGTGAAGGGTCCACTTCCCTTCGTGTACGAGAACAGCACCGAAGCGTCGAGGCGTACCTCGTACGGGCCGGTCGACGCGCGGTCGTTCCCGACCGTGCCGGTCCCGGTCTCGGTGAGCGAGCCCGCCGTGCGCTCACCGTTCGGGCCGACGGTCGCGACGGATCGGTTCGGGATCGTGAGCGTCACCGCGAGACCTCCGAGCCCGAACAGTCCCGTGCCGGTCACACCGTTCCCCACCGGCGTGGAGAGTCCCGAGCCGTCCGCGATGAGCGCGGCGGTGAGGATCACGACCGGCCGCGAACTCGCGTTCGCGCCGTAGTGCGCGAGCCCTGCACCCTCCACGAGCGACTCCCCGGCCCGGATCCGCACCGTCCGCGGACCGGTGACCGTGCGCGACACGCCCTTCGCGTTCGTGATCGTCGTCGACCCCGAGGCAATGCGGTACGTGAGCACCCCGGACTGCACGGTGGCGATCTGCGTGCCGTCGTGGAAGTGCTCGGCGAGCTTGGACTTCGGCGCGATGCGCACCTTGGTGAGGTAGAGCACCTGGCCGGGGGCGTTCGCGGGTCGGGTCACCGACAGGATCGTGCGCGTGATGCCGTTCGCCCGCACGACGCTGCCCGGCGCGGGCAGGGTCGTGCTTGTCGCCTCGGTCGCTCCCGTCGGTGCGCCGCGGGTGACTCCGGTCGAACCGGCCTCCGCCCAGGCGGCCGTCGGCACCGCGACGCCGATCACGGTCGTCATCCCGATGAGGGTCCGTCGCAGGTTCCGCACGTTCGCCTCCAGACGCGAGCGCTCCCCGGGTCGGTCGCCCGGACCCGGGGAGCGTACGCGAGCAATCGGCGGATCACCGCCGAGGGTGGCTCAGTTCAACGCCATGTTCGGCTCACCGAGCGCGTTGCGACCCGTGAGCGTGCCGCGGGCGCAGGTGCCACCGCGCGGCGTGCCCCCGTTGTACGCCTGGCGCACGCAGTTCCGCAGGGCGAGCTCACCCCAGTAGTTCGGGTGGAAGGACTCCTGCACGTCGTACGGACCGAACACGGTCGAGACGGTGCGGATCTGGGTGATCCATTCGGTCTTGTCCGATGCACCGGCACCGAGCCAGTTCGAGAGCCCGACCTCCTCGAGGAGCCCGACGGTGTTCTCGCAGAGGCGACGCCCGTTGAACGCGCTCGACAGGTTCATGAGCACCGCGTTGCCGCCGGCCGCGGTCACCGCGTTCGCGACCGCGCCATTGATCTTCGGCAGCGCCGTGCTGTTCGCCCAGTTGGCGTCGTTGTTCCAGAACCCGCAGCCGCCCGTGTTCTGCCGGGTGTACCCGGACTGCGAGTAGCGGATGCCCGAACCGACCGGCAGCGGCGACATGTAGTTCTGCACGACGATCTTGTAGGTACTCGTCGCGTACCCGGCGTTCGTCATCGCCGTGCGCACGTTGAGGATTGCGTTCTTGATCGCGGTCGTCTGGTTCGTGACGTTCGTCGTCGTGAAGTTCGCGGTCACCGACGAGTCGTCGTTGCAGTAGTTGGGCCACCACGACGGCGAGAGCAGGAAGTTGGTCACGCAGGTCTGCACGATGTCCGCGAAGTTGAAGTTGTTGCCCCCGATCGAGAGCACCACCATCTTCACGTTGTGCGTGCCGGCGTAGGTCTGGAGCATCTTCGCCTGCCCCTGCGAGCCCGCGCCGTTGTCATAGAAGTCGATGCCGGGCTTGAAGCTCGATCCGGTCTGCGTGTAGGTGCGGGCACCCGAGCAGGCCAGGTTCGCGCTCACGACGCCACCACCGATGTGGGCCTCCGCGGCCTTCGAACGGTGGCAACCCGAGATCGTCTCGGCACTGTTGGTCGAGTTGTCGTAGTACGCCGTCGACCCGAGCGCGTCGACGTTGCCGCTCGACGTGTTCGTGTTGCCGGCCCACCGGCCGCCCTCGCCCGAGATGTAGGAATCACCGACGGTGACGATCGTCGGCGTCCCCACCCCGGGTCCGTCGGCCGCCGCCGGTGTCGCGATCGCGACCCCCGTGGCCAGCGCGGCGGATCCCGCGAGTACGAGCGCGGTCATACGCGTCATGAACCTCATGGTCCCCCTCCCCCCGTTGATGGACGAGGTGACCATAGGGGACTGCGCGAGGACCCGCGTGGGATGCCGTGGCGGTTCGTCCCGCTCCGTCCGAAAAGGGCCGGGGATCAGTCCTCGTCGGCGTTCGTCGGGTGGTCCGGCAGGAAGAGGAACGCCGCGATGCTCCCGCCGACGGTCACGCCCGCAGCCACGTAGCACCCGATCGCGAGCGCGTCGACGAACGCGAGCCGCGCCTGCACCGCGAGGAGCGCGGAGACCTTCGGTCTGACGATCGCCGACGCGCGCTGCGCGACCTCGAGCGCCGCGCCGATGCTGTGCTCCGCGACGTCGCGGTACTGCGCGGGCACCGCGCGCCAGGTCGCATGGCGCAGCAGCGCCGTCGTGTACACGCTCGCGTAGACGCTGCCGATGACCGCGACGCCGAGCGTGCCGCTGATCTCGCGCGTCGCGTCGTTCACCGCGGAGCCCTGTCCGGCGCGGTCCGGCGGGACCTCTCCCATGATCGCCTCGGTGGCCGGCGCCGTCGTGAGGCCGATGCCGCCGCCGAGCAGGATCATCTGCCCCGCGATCGCGAGGTACGGGGTATCGAGGGTCACGAACGACACCCACACGAACCCGATCGACAGCGAGAGCAGCCCGAGCGCCACGACGCGTCGGTTGCCGAACCTCACCGCGGCCCGAGTGCCGAGCACCGACGCCGTACCGACCGCGAACGCCACGGGCCGCGTGCGCACCCCGGCCGCGAGCGGCGAGTAGCCGCGCACTGACTGCATGTACTGATTGATGAGGAAGATGAAGCCGAGGAGTGCGAAGAACGCCACGGTGATCGACCCGCTCGCGGCGCTGAACCGAGGGTTCTGGAACAGCCGCACGTCGAGCATCGGGTGCTCACGACCGCGCTCCCACCGGACGAACACGGTGAACGCGGCCGCGGCGAGCGCGAAGAGCAGGAACGTGCGCGGCGCGACCCAGTCCCAATCGGGGGCCAGGATGATCGCGGTCACGAGCGAACCGAGCGCGACCACCGACAGACCGAGGCCGACCTTGTCGATCGGCGGGGCCTCGGGGTCGCGGGAGTTGTGGACGAACGCGAACGTGAGGCCGAGCGCGATGGCGCTCATCGGCCTGCATGTGTGCCGAGAAGAGTTCGACGCTGGGGTGGACGTCCCGGGGCATGGCCGGTGGGCACGGCGCCGAGGCGGTGCGCGAGTTCTACGACCGGCACCTCGTCGGCCAGTTCTTCCCTGAGGACGTCGAGTTCACCACCGTGTCGCGCACGGTCGACGAACACCAGGTGGTCGACGAGATGATCATCTCGTTCACCCACACCCGCACCATCGATTTCATGCTCCCGGGCGTCGCGCCGACCGGGAAGCGGGTCGAGGCCGCGTTCGTCGTCATCGTCGGCGTCGCGGACGGCAAGGTCACCCACGAGCACATCCACCGGGACCAGGCCTCCGTGCTCGTGCAGCTCGGGCTCCTGGACCCGACCGGGCTCCCGGTGAGCGGCGCCGACCAGGCTCGGCTCGTCCTCGACCCGACGCGCCCGTACCGGACCGACTACTGACCGCGACCATGTCGGGCCGCCGGGCCATCGGGTATCTTCACGGCTCGCTGCGGATGTAGTTCAGCGGCAGAACATCAGCTTCCCAAGCTGAGAACGCGGGTTCGATTCCCGTCATCCGCTCCACGCATCGGGCCGCCTCCGGGCGGCCCGAGTCGCGTCGGTGTCCACGATCCGAGCCGGGAGCGGCGAGGCTGGTCGCCCCGGACGTGATGCGGGAGGCCGGACACCCGAGAGGACGGGTCGGCGCCACGTTCCGCGACGCCGTCCGTGATGAGTTCGCGCGCATCGGACGGCCGCCGTACGGCGTGCCCGTGTGCATCGCGGTCAACGGCGTTCTCGTCACCGCCCTGTGGTTCGTCCCGTGGCCGGCGATCCACGACGTCATGTTCAGCCTGCACCACACGTTCTGGTTCCCGATCGAGCTGGCCTCCTGGCTCATCGCCGGCGTCCCGTCGACGAACCAGCTCGCACCGGATCGGTGTCGGGTGCTGCCAGCACTCGACGACGAGGCGGCGATCGACCGCCTGCTGCGGGCGAAGCACGTCGCACTGTGGACGATCACGACCCCAATCACCCTGCTCGCAGCGCTGTTCGTCGGCATCATCACCGACGACTGGGTCACGATGGTGGTCGCCGTCGTGTGGGTCGCGAGCGCACCGCTGTGCGCGATCGGGATCGCCTGCTCGGTCGGGGTCCGGTGGCCCTACCACGAGCTCCCACTCCGCACCCGGTGGCGTCTCCGCTCCCGCGGACGGACGATGCTCGTCCGCTGGGGCGTGCTCGTGGTCCTGCCGTACGGGCTCGTCCCGGCGCTCGCGATCATCGGCCTCGTGCCGTCGGCGGTGGCCGGTGCGGCCGCGCACCTCGCCGGGGCGGACCGGCGCGGGGTCGACGCTGCACTCCTCGGTGGTCTCGTGGTGGCGATCCCGCTCACGCTGGGGATCTGGCACCGGGCGACGGCCCGCGCCGCACGCGCCACCGTCCGGCGCGCCGAGGCCCTGCGCGCCTACCTCGAGGATCCGCGGCTCGGCTGAAGGAGCAGCAGGTCGAGGAGGACCTCGGTGGTGGCCCATTGGTCCAGACCGAGACTCGCCGTCGTGACGATCTGCTCCGCGACCCGTGCCGCGGTGCCGTCCTCGGCCGCCGGCCGGGGCGCGAGGGACTGCGCCGCCACCTGCAGTTCGTGCAGCACGGACGTCGCCGCCGGGACGTCCCGCGCCCGTTCGACGACCATCGGGATCGCGTCGGCCGCACCGGCGAGGCGACGCAGGGTCCCGCGCAGGAGCGCCGCGGTCGCGTCCGGGGTCCCCCCTTCGATGCCGGCCGCGACCACGCGGGCCCGCAGGACGCTGTCCGCGAGGTCGCCGACGGTCGGGAACATGAGCACGACCGTCCCGAACGGCACCCCCACCCGCGAGGCGACCCGGTGCAGGTCGTCGAGGTCGGTGCCGTCGGCCCACGCCGCGTCGGCCCCGGCGACGACGCGGGTGAACAACTCGAGCGCCTCCGGGTCACCGGGCAGACGGGGATCGGCGAGTGCACCCTCCTCGGTGAGGGCGAGCATGAAGATGAGGATGGCCTCGACGAACTCGTCGATCGACACGGCCTCGGGGTGGAGCGCCAGGCGGTCGAGCGCGCCCTCGGCGACCGTGTGCAGGATGACCACGATCTTGTCGATCGTGTAGCCCTCGATCGGACGTCGACCGACCGCGCCGAGCGACTCCTGGACGAGCCAGCGCAGGTGTTCACGCGAGGACTCCCACTCGAGCCGGGCCGCGTCGCGCACCGCCTCAGCCACCTCACGGTGCTCCTCGGCGACGGCGATCCGTCCCGCCCAGGCGGGGCTCGCGGTGATCGCCACCGACCGGAGGATGCGGCTCAACGGGAACGCCGGATCGGCGAGACCGGCGACGAGCAGTTGTCGGATCGCGGCCGCCGGGTCCATCGGCGTGTCGGGTGAGGCGTACTCGCCGATGGCCTCGGCGCTGATCTCCCCGGTGGTGCGCCAGCCGAGCACCTCGGACCGGAAGGTCGGGTCGACCCCGGTGCCGGCGATCCGCGTCAGGACATCGCCCGGACGCCCCAGCAGGCGGTAGGCGGTGTCGATGCTCACCGCGCCGGATCGGCGCGCGAGCGCCGAGGGCGACACGAGCGAAGCCACCCCGGCGACGCCCTCCTCGAGGATCCGGACCATGCCCTCCTCGACGAGGGCCGCCCGGGCGGCGTCGGCCTTCTCGTCCCACTTGGTCCGCGACCGCCCACCGCCCTGCTGCTCCCCGCCCATACCGCCATTCTCGGATACTCCATCCGAAGATTGCAAGAGAGTCGTTCTTGATTCCGCCCCCGGATGGTCGCAAGGTGGGGGCACGCGCCACGGCGCACCGGGCAGGGATCGGACGGGCGGGGCGGGGCAGCGCCCCCGCCCGTCCACCGCCACCACCCCCCACCGATCGGCACCACGCCTAGTCTCCGGGACCGGTCGGAGCGAGGGAGACAGCGGTGGAGCAGGGGACGGCGGCCGGCACCGGTCGCATCGAGGCCCTGAGCGATGGGGTGTTCGCCGTTGCCCGCACCATCCTGACCTTCGACGTGGTCGCGGCCGTACGGGATACGACCGAGGGCGAGGAACTCACCCGCCATCTCCTCGACTCGTGGCCGGTCTAGGCCGCCTACCTGGTCGGCTTCCTCACGATCCTCGTGTGCTGGATCAACCACCAGCGGGTCTTCCACTACGTCACCCGGTCCGACGCGAGGCTGGTCTGGATCAACGGGCTGCAACTCGCCCTCGTCGTCGTGGTGCCCGCCCCCACCGCAATCCTCGCCCAGCACCCGAGCGGTGCGGGCCTGCGGACCGCGACCATCGTCGACGGCATCACGTTCTTCCTCATGGCGTTCTCGTTCTGGGGCCTGTGGCGCTACGTGTCGGGCCGGCTCGACCGCGTACACGAGTCCGACCTCGGGCGGGTACGACGCGACGTTCAGGCCCGTACCGAACCCGATCTCGACGACGGTGCCGGTGAGACCCGCACACGTGCGGTCACGGAACCGCTGCATGTCGGCGCCGCCGCACACCCGGTCGATGACACGCGGGAGGATCTGCTCGCGGTAGACGCCCATGGAACCGGGTCCTGCCCGAGTTCGCGTCGCAGCGCGCCCCCGGCGCCGACCACTCCCTACGATGGGGACGTGACCACCGCACCCCCCGACGCCGGACGATCACGCACCATCGAGGTGTTCACCGACGTCTGGTGTCCGTTCGCGCACGTCGGACTCCGGTGCGTCGTCGCCGCACGGGAGGCGGCGGGCCGACCCGACGTCGTGATCCGGGTCCGGGCCTGGCCGCTCGAACTCGTGAACCGGGCGCCGATGGATCCGGCCCGGGCGGCGCACCATGCGCACGACCTCCAGGAGCAGGTCGCCCCGCACCTCTTCACCCACCTCGACCTCGACCACTTCCCCACGTCGACACTCGAAGCGCTCGCGCTCACCGAGGCCGCGTACCGGGTCGACGCCGCCCTCGGGGAGCGGATGAGCCTTGCGGTCCGGGAGGAACTGTTCGAGCACGGCCGCGACATCTCGGATCCGGCTGTGCTCGCCAGCCTGGCCGCGGCGATCGGTACCCCGCTCCCCGAGGACCGCGATCGCACGGCGGTGCTCAACGACTGGCACGACGGCCAGCGACGCGGCGTGATCGGTTCTCCGCACTTCTACTGCGGCTCGCGTGACCTGTTCTGTCCGTCCCTCGACATCACCCGGGACGACCACGGCGTCACGATCCGTCTCGACACCGGAGTGCTCGACGCCTTCCTGACGGACTGCTTCGAGGGCTGAGTCGGCCGACCTCAGTCGCCGTGCGCCGGATCACAGCAGGCGACGAACGCGTCGATCACCTCGCGCGGCACGCCACCTCCATGGTTCGCACAGAGTGCGCTCGTCATGGCCTCGGCGGTCGGCCACTCGAAGCCGTCCGCGAGGCCGCCGTACACCCGCGCCGGTGAGAGCGGGTCCCTCGGCGCTCGCTCGTTCCACCGGGCGGCGAAGCGCCGGAACTCCTCCGTACGCCCCAGGCGTTCGAGGGCGGAGGGCGTGACCATCCACGTGTCGCGCGGCACCCGATCCCTCAGTGCCGGTGGAAGCCGAGGTCGCGGGACTGGTCGCGGCCGACGTGGACGTCGAGGTGGTCGATCCAGCGGGCCGCCGCGTCGTACGACCGATCGATGAGTTCACGGGCCCGCGAGAAGTCGGCGGGCGAGACGGTGAGGGGGCACAGCGGCGGGATGACGCGGAGGTCCACGAGGGGTTGGAACTGCTGCACGTCGCGGATCAGGCGCTGCTCGATGAGCAGGGAGAGCGCGTGGAGGGTGAGTGCGAGCGCGCTGGTGGGCGCCCGCTCGAGGTTGCACGCGTACCCCGTCGGCAGCACCCACACCTCGGTCGCCCCGTTGTCGACCGCCTCCGAGATCGGCACGTTGTTCACGATCGCCCCGTCGATGAGCGGCGCTCCGTCCACCGTCACCGGCGGGAGCACACCCGGGATGGCGCTCGACGCGAGCAGGGCGTCGACGGTCGGACCGCGATCGAGCACCACCTCGAGCCCGGTGAGGACGTCGGTCGCGATCACGCTCACCGGGATCGGTGCGTCCTCGAGTCGGGCGAACCGCACGTGACGGCCCAGCAGCGAACGCAGCGCATGGTGCTGCACGAGCGAGGACCGACGGCCGAGGAAACCGAGCAGGCCGCGCAGCGGGTCGGTCGGGAAGACGTCGCGGGTGCGCAACCCGAGCCAGATGCGCTCGAGGCCGTCGAGGTCCTCGAGGTGCGGATCGCCCGCCACCCATGCCGCGTTGATCGCGCCGGCCGATGCGCCGACGACGAGGTCCGGATGGATGGACCGCTCGGCGAGCGCGCGCAGCATCCCGACCTGCACGGCCCCGAGGCTCGCCCCACCCGAGAACACGAACGCCCGGCTCATGACGGCAACCTACGGTCGGCGCAGCGTCACCGAGTAGTCGCCCCGCACCGGGACCGACGCCACCGAGCCACCCCGCACCCGCACGACGCGTGCGCGGTCGCTCGACACCTCGGGTCGGACCGACCCCGGGAACCATGCGACCAGCGTGCCGGGTCGGGAGGTCGACCCGGTCGCGGTCATGGTGCCCGTCGCGCACTCGCTCGTCAGGCTCCGCAGGCGACCCGGCGACCGCATCGGGTACGCCCGCGACGCGCAGGCCCACGCCCGCACGACCCCGCCGTTCTCATCGCCCGGGCAGCCGTTGCGCTGGAAGTGCACCTGGTCGTCCGGCGTCGCCCCGTCGTAGCCGATGCTGTGCGGATCACCGCAGGCCTGCCGCCACTGCCACCACGCCGAACCGGCGGCGAGGAGCGCGTCCTCCTTCGCCGCGTACCGGGCCAGAGCCGCCGTGTTCTCGTCGGAGACGGAGAACCAGCCGTACTCGCCGATCCAGAGCGGTACGTCCGCCTTCGTGGCGATCGACTGGAAGTAGTCGAAGAGCCCCTCGACCGGGATGCTCGTGATGGAGTCGCCGTAGTTGTGCGGCGCAAAGACGATGTTGTCCTCACCCATCACCGACGGCAGGACGAGCGGGAACGGGTCCTGGCCGTAGACCGTCGGCTCGATGAACACGATGTGGTCGATCGACCCCGGCGGCTCCTCCGCCCGGCGGATGGCCGTGATCGCCTCGCCGTAGAACTCCGCGAGGCCCGGACGGAACGCATCGTTCGTCCCGTGGTTCGGCTCGTTGAGCAGGTCGTACCCCGCGATCGCCGGCTCGGCCCGGAAGGCGCGCGCGAGGAACCCCCACGCCTCGACGAGTTCGGACCGGATGCCTCGATCGTCCGCGTAGAACGCCCGCCACGCCTCCTGCGCGGCCGGGCTCGCCTCACGGCCCCCGGGCGTACAGGTGCTGAGACCCCCCGTGAGCGTGGCCCACCGCGGCGCGCCGTCCCACCCCTTGGCGGGTTCGGTGCCCTCGGGGCAGGTGGTGCCCCTCGGTGTCGCGATGAATCGGCCCCACGCGTCCTGGTGCATGTCGAGGACGGTGTAGATGCCGCGGGCCGCCGCCGCGTCCACCGCAGCTCGGATCCGACCGAGGTACGCACGATCGAACCGATCCCGACGTGGTTCGAGGCGGGACCACGACACGAGGAGGCGGACCGAATCGAAACCCTGTGCCGCGATCCGATCCCAGTCGGCCCCCGTGACCGGCACGACGGTCGGGTACTTCCTGTTCGCCTGCCAGTAGTCGCCGAGCGAGTTCACGTTGACCCCGCGCAGCAGGGTCTGGCGACCCGTGGCATCGACGATCGCCGGCGGTGCCACCGAACGATCGACCCGGAGTGCCGTGAGCGGCGGGAACGCGCTCGACGCCGCGCCCGCGTCGCGCACCCCCGTGATGACGGCCGCGCCGAGCGCGGCGATAGTCAGGAACGTGGTCACCCTGCGGATCATGTGGTACCCCGGAGTGCAGCGAGTGCATCGATGACGGTGTCGTGGATCGGCTCGTCGTCCAACTTGGCCGCTGCGCCGTACCGTTCGAGTTCCCGAGCCACCGGTGCGGCGAGGTTCGCCACCACGACGCGCACGCGGCGGGTCGCCAGTTCGTCGAGGAGCTCGATGAGCATCTGGCCACCCGAGTAGTCGACGTCCGCGATGCCACCGGCGTCGAGCACGATCGAGTGGACCGGGGTCGACGCAGCGGCCGGCGTGTCGAGCAGCCCGAGCACCTCGGCTCGGAAGTGCTCGGCGTTCGCGTAGTACACGCTCGCTGCGAAGTGGTACACGCAGATGCCCGGATCGATCTGGCGACCCGTGCTGACGGGGACCGAGGTGAAGTGTCCCCGTTCGTCGCGGACGATGAGCGTGTCGACGGGTCGGTAGGACCGCCGCAGGTGATCGATGATCGAGAGCACGATCGCCAGGACGATGCCCTGCTCGACGCCCCAGAACACCACGGTCGTCGCGGTGATGGCCGCCACGACGAACTCGTCGCGTCGCATGCGCAGGACCCGCCGCATGCCGGCGACGTCGATGAGGTCGATCCCGATCACGAAGACCACGCTGGCGAGCGCACAGACCGGGAGGTACTCGAGCGGACCGGTGGCGAACAGGATGACGACCAGGACGATGCCCGCGGTCGTGAGCATCGCGAGTTGGCTGCGACCACCGGCTCCGTCGACCATCTCGGACTTGGTCGGGGAACCGTTCACGACGAACGCACCGCCGAGGCCGGCCACGAGGTTTGCGGCACCGAGCGCCAAGACGTCACGGTTGTCGTCGACCCGCTCGCGGTAGCGCGCGGCGTAGGCGCGCGACGTCCCGGCACTCTGGGCGAGGATCACGAGGAACATGGCCCCGGCGGTGGCCCACAGGCGCGCCACGTCGGCGAGTGGCGCGTTCGGGATCCCGATCTCCGGGAGGCCGCCGGGGACGGGGCCGAGCAGGGCCACGCCGTGCGCGTCGAGGTTCGCGAACCGCCCGAGCAGGATCGCGACGATCACGGCGAAGAGCGCCGCCGGGAACCGGCGCATCACGAGCCGCGACCCCACCACGAAGGCGACGAGCCCCACGGACAGTGCCGTCGTCGTCCACGAGATGCTCGCGAGATCCGACACCACCGAGGTGACGCCGAGCATCTTCGGCACCTGCTTCCAGGCGACCTGGATCCCGACCCCGGTGAGGAAGCCGATGAGCACGCTGCGGGACAGGAAGTCGGCGAGGAAGCCGAGGCGCAGGATCCGGCCGAGGACGAGGAAGAGACCGGTCATGATCGCCAGCAACCCGGCGAGCGCCACGTACTCCGACGACGCGGCCGGGGCCAAGGGCGCGAGCGCGGCCGCCATGATCACCGCAGTGGCCGAATCCGCGCCCACGACGAGGTGGCGGGACGACCCGAGGAGCGCGAACACCGAGATCGGGAGGATGAGGGTCGCCAAGCCGGTCTCGAGCGGCATCTGCGCGAGCTGCGCGTACCCGATGACCTCCGGGATCCCGAGCGCGGCGAGCGTGAGGCCGGCCACGACGTCGGCCGCGGCGCTGTGCCGGGTGATCCGGCCGATGCCCTGGATCCGGAGGTCGCCCCACCACGCCATGGCCGCCGATCCTCGCACAGCCGGCCCCCGTCGGCCCCGGGCCCGGGCGGCCCGGGTTCTCACCGTTCTCTCAGGATCCTCTGCGAGGATCTCTCAGGTCGGTCACCGAGGATGCATTCCGGCGGGATCCCCCCGCCCACCGACGGCACCGACCCACGAGAGGACGACACCATGCAGCACCGAACCTCGAGGCTCCGCCGCCTCGCCGGCACCGCGGCCCTCGCGACCCTGGCCCTCGCGACCATCGGCACCGGCGTGGCCGGCGCCGATCCGACCGGGTCATCCGGCACGAGCGGTGCCCGCGGCCGGGCCCACCTCACGGCCGAGCAGCGTCAGTGCCTCAAGGACGAGGGTGTGAAGCGGCCCGAGGGTCGCCCGACGAAGGCTGACGCGAAGGCGCTGAAGGACGCGGCCAAGGCCTGCGACATCCCGCTCGGTCGCCTCATGCGGCACCACATCGGTCACGCCATGACCGACCTCACCGCCGAGCAGCGCCAGTGCCTCGCCGACGCCGGCGTCACCAAGCCCGAGGGCGAGCCCACGCAGGCCGAGCGCGACGCCTTCAAGGCCGCCGCCGAGTCCTGCGGCATCGATCTCCCCGGGCGCGACGGCCCCGGTGAGGGGATGGGTCGGGGACACCGTGGGCCCGGCCTGCGCCTCACCGCCGAGCAGCGCCAGTGCCTCGCCGACGCCGGCGTGACGCGGCCCGAGGGTCGCCCGACCGAGGACCAGCGGGCCGCCATGCGGTCCGCCGCTGAGTCCTGCGGCATCACGCTCGGTCGTCGCTGACCGGACCGGCGACATCCTTGCGAGGCAGGGTCGGCGACGCGTGTTCCCCCGCACGCGGCCGCCGGCCCTGCATCGCGCCGGATGGGCGAGGATGACGACGTGAAGATCCTGCTCGTCGACGACGACCCGGGCATCCGCCTCTCGATCCAGCGCGCGCTGGAGTTCGAGGGGCACGAGGTGCGCACCGCCGAGGATGGCGTCCTCGCGCTCGAGGCCGTCGCCGCCGAGGCGCCCGACCTCATCGTCCTCGACGTGTCGATGCCGCGCCTCGACGGTATCGGCGTATGCCGTCGCCTCCGAACGGAGGGCGACGACGTACCCATCCTCGTGCTCACCGCACGCCAGGGGGTCTCCGATCGTGTCGCCGGCCTCGACGCCGGGGCCGACGACTACCTCGCCAAGCCGTTCGCGCTCGAGGAACTCCTCGCGCGGGTGCGCGCGCTCCTGCGGCGACGCCCGAGCGGCGCGCCCGCCAACGAGGTGTACCGGCTCGACGATCTCGAGATGGACCTCGACGCGCACCGCGTGACCCGCGACGGCGTCACGATCGATCTCACCCGCACCGAGTGGGCGCTGCTCGAGGAGTTGCTCCGCAACGCAGGCATCGTCCTGTCGCGCGATCTCCTCTCGGACCGCGTCTGGGGCCAGGACTTCGGGACCGCGGCCTCCCTCGACGTGTACATCGGGTACGTACGGCGCAAGACCGAGGTCGACGGACGGCCCCGTCTCATCCAGACGGTGCGCGGCATCGGGTACGTGGCCCGAGTCGAGCCATGAGCCTGCGCGCACGGCTCACCCTCGTCGTCGTCGTGCTCGTGCTCCTCACGGGCACCGCGATCGCGACGGTGGGTTCATGGGCCACGCGACGGGAGCTGTACCGCCAGGCGGAGACGACCCTGACCGACGAGGCCCGGCGCCTCGCCGTGCGGCCGCCGTTCGCCCGGACCCGCCTCATCGAGGCGTACGGCGACGGGTCGTTCCGCGGTCCGGACCCCGCGCCGGTCGATCGACCCCGTGGCGGCGGGGCACCGTTACGACCGCGTCGGGACGAGGCCCCGCCGATCCCGCAGGACCGATCGATCCAGAACCTCGACCGATTCGGCGCGGTGGACGCGCGCGCCGGCTACGCGCTGCCGGTGACCGCGACGGACCGCCGGATCGCGGCGACCGGCGGCGAGGCGACCCGCACCCAGCAGCTCGACTCCGAGCCGCGCCTCATGATCGTGACGGTGGGCGCGCGAGGCGGCGCAGTGATGTTCGCCCGCGACCTCACCGAGACCGACGCGACCGTGAGCACGTTGCGCACCCTCGTCTTCCTCATCTGCGGGGTCGGGGTGGCCGTCGCGGCCCTCGTCGGGCTCGTGGTCACCCGCCGCGCGATGCGACCGGTCGAGCGCCTCACGGACGACGTCGCCCGGCGGGCGGAGACTCCGGACGACCTGAGTCCGATCGATGGCGAGACGCGCCGGGACGAGGTCGGTCGGCTCACCGACGGGTACAACCGACTCCTCGCGTCGTTGGCGGCCTCCCGGGACCAGCAGCAGGCGCTCGTCGCCGATACGAGCCACGAGCTGCGGACCCCGATCACCTCCCTGCGGACCTCGATCGAACTGCTCCACCGTGCACCCGACCTCCCGGCCGACACCCGGGCCGAACTCCTGGCGAACGCGGTCGCGGAACTCGAGGAACTCACGCACCTCGTCGACGAGATCGTGCTGCTGGCCTCGGGTACGGGTTCGGAGGGCCCGTTCGAACCCTGCGATCTCGGCGCGATCGTGACCGCGGCGGTCGAGCGCACGCGGCGGCGGGCCACCGGGCCGATCACGCTCGAGGTGAGCCCGTGCGTCGTGGAGGGTCGGGCGAGCGCCCTCGAACGGGCCGTCACCAACCTCCTCGACAACGCGCGCAAGTGGAGCCCGGACGGGGCCGCGATCGACGTCACCGTGGCCGCGGGTCGCGTGACGGTCCGTGACCGCGGACCGGGCGTCCCGGCCGAGGACCGCGAGCGGATGTTCGACCGGTTCGCGCGCGGCCGGGACGCGGAGCAGGTCCCCGGGTCCGGTCTCGGTCTGGCGATCGTCCGGGCCGTCGCCGCGGATCACGGCGGTCGGGCCCGGCTCGAGGAGGCACCCGGCGGGGGCACGCTCGCCGTGCTCGAACTCCCGACCTCGCCCGATCGGTGAGCGGATCTATTGACACTTCGAGTGCCGGAACCGTAGGTTCCGCGCCATGACTCGACGCGTCGCCCTCATCAACAACGGCAGGCAGTACGCGGGCCCGGCCCTCGCTCGCGAGTACGCCCGCCGCGGCCACGACATCGTGTTCGCGATGCCCGAGGACGGCCTCGTCGAGGAGCTCGAGGCGATGGGCGCGACGGTCGAGGTCGTGCCCGGCAAGATCGACATCTCCGATCCGGGCGACGCCCAGAAGCTCGTCGACGCCGCGCTCGCCCGCTTCGGGCGCATCGACTCGGCCGTCATGTTCTCGGGCCGGATCATCATCGGTCGGTTCACGAACTCCACCGTCGAGCAGCTCGACGACATCGTGCACACCTGCCTGCACGCGCCCTACGAGTTCCTCAAGGCCGTCATTCCGCCGATGGTCGAGGCGAGGAGCGGTCAGGTCCTCGTGATCACGAGCGCGGCCGGAGCGCGGCCCACGCCCGGGGCGCCGCTCTACTCGACCGTGCGGGCCGGGGCCACGATGCTCGCCCGGAACGTGGCCGACGAGGTCGCGCCCACCGGCGTGCAGGTCAACGCGTGCGGCACGAACTTCATGGACTTCCCCGAGTTCCGCAAGGCTGCGGGCGCCGACGATCCCGAGCGTCGCAAGTTCATCGAGTCCCAGGTGCCGATGGGCCGCCTCGGCACCATGGAGGAGTTCGCCGCGTTCTGCATGGCCTTCCTCGACGGCTCGTCGCAGTTCACCACCGGGCAGTACGTCGCCTACGCCGGTGGCTGGGCCTGACGCATCCGTGGACGCCCTCCCCTCGAGGGTGATCTCCACCACCCGCAGGGCCTGTCGCCGCGCGCCGGTGGTCGCGACGCGGGCTGGTGGGTGACGACCGTCGATCCCCGCGCCGCACGCGGGTTCGTCCTCGGCTTCGACGCCGACGGCACGCGCACCGACACGATCGACGTCACCGACGGCTCGCGCATCCACCCCGGCGGCTGTGGGCTCGACGCCGACGACCTCCTCTGGGTGCCGGTCGCGGAGTACCGACCGGCGAGCAGCACGCTGGTCGTCACCATCGCGCCCGATGGGACCGTCACCCCACGCTTCGGGTTCGACGACCACCTCGGCCTGCTCGCGCCGCGCCCCGACGGGCTGGTCGTCGCGGGAACCTGGGGATCGCGCACCGTGCTGCTGCTCGACCGGGCCGGCACGGTGATCGCACGGGTCGACAACCCGCGGCACGTCGTCGACTACCAGGACGCCACCGTGCGCGCCGACGGATCCATGCTCGCCACCGGTACCGGCGGCGCGTACGGCCGGGACCTCGGCGTCGGGGATCTCGTGGCCTGGCCGTCACTCGTGACCCACCCGCACGGCGGGGCTCCGGTCACCGCCGGGGTGAAGTACGGGCTGACCGTGTGGTTCGCCCTCCCCGGCTGACCGGGTTCAGCAGCCGAGGTCGACCGTCGCGTCGGTGACCGCGGTCCGCACCGACGCGATCGCCGCCGCGGCCTTCGCCTTCGCGGCGGCCGGGTCCGCGTCGTACTCGGTCGCGGCGGCATCGAGCTGACCGGCCGCGGTGCCGAGCGCATCGGTGATGGCCGCCGGGACGCGGTCCCCCGGGATGCGACCGAGGATCGAATCCGCCTGCTTCGCGAGCGACGCGCCCCGTTCGATCGTCGTGCGGTCGAGGTCTTCCCCCTGCGGGAGACGGTCGGCGACCCTCGACACCGCGCCGCACTCGACCTTGTTCGCCACCTGCTTGGCCGCATCCTCGACCTGCGAACACGCGCCGAGCACGACGACGCCGAGACCGACGGTGAGGAGGGCGAGGGCACGACGCATGGTTGGGCTCCGTTCCTGGGCTGACCCGCCCCACGCTACCGACGCCGCGCCCCGATCGGACGGCAGGTTCAGAAGGCGATGAAGGCCGCGAGGCCGGCCACGAGCATCACGGCGCCGAGCACCATGAACGCCACCGTCCGGCCGACCGGCGCCTGCACGAGTTCATCGTTCCGGCGACCCGTGTGACCACTGCGGGCGTCGGCCCGACGGCGAGCGAGCGCGAGGCCGTTGCCGATGAGGAGCGCCGCCCCGAACGCTGCGACGAGTTCCCGCAGCACTTGATCGTAGAAGGACATGACCGGAGCGTACGCGCGGGGACCGCTGCGTGTTATGACGGGGCCGTGCGGATGGTGGTGGCGCGGTGCACGGTGGAGTACGCGGGACGGCTGGGGGCGCGGCTCGGCGAGGCGACCCGACTCGTGATCCTCAAGGCCGACGGCTCGATCGCCGTGCACTGCGACGCCAAGGCGTACAAGCCGCTCAACTGGATGACGCCTCCGTGTGAGATCCGGGAGGCCGACGGCGTCATCGTGGCCACGAACCCGAAGGGCGAGACCCTCACGGTCGCACTCCTCGAGGTGTTGCACGACCACACCGTCGAACTCGGTGACGATCCGGGGCTGGAGAAGGACGGGGTCGAGGCCGAACTGCAGGTACTCATCGCGGCCCGCGTCGAGGCGCTGCGCGAGGGGCTCACCCTCATCAAACGCGAGTACCCGACCGACATCGGACCGGTGGACCTCCTGTGCCGGGACGACGAGGGCCGGGCGGTCGTCGTCGAGATCAAGCGGGTGGGTGAGATCGCCGGCGTCGAGCAACTGATCCGCTACCAGGAGCGACTCGACCTCGACACCCGCCTCGCGCCGACGCGCGGCATGTTCGTCGCGACCCGCATCAAGCCCCAGGCCCGCGTGTTCGCCGAGAGCCGCGACATCGAGTGCGTCGAGGTGGACCTCGACGATCTCCGGGGCCACGAACTCCCCCAGACCCGCCTCTTCTAGGCCCCCATCACGGAACGTTGGAGCCTTTCCGTTCCCATGACGACGGAAACCCTCCAACGTTCGGGCGGGCGGGCCGCCGTCCGGGCCGTGACTCGGTGGCTGTCGCGTCCGGAGCCGGCGTGACCGGGTCGGGTCAGGGTGACGGACTGGTGGTGCGGGCCGCGACCGGCGACGCCGGGTCGACCGGGTTCACCGTGCCGCAGGTCGTCCCGGCGGGCACGCCGGCGAACCGTTGCTGGAACCACGTGGTGGCGAGCGGCCCGGCGGTGAGACCGGTCTTCACGTGCCCGAGGTCGCCGAGCCAGGCCATCGAGAGCCGACTCCCCGCCGCGCACCACCGACGCTCGAGCAGCGCCGTGGTGGCCGGCAGCACCACGGTGTCGTCGAGTCCCTGCGCGACGAGCACTGGGAGGGTCCCCGGCAGGGGCGGGGGCGTCTCGCGCGTGAAGGCCGCGGCCCACGCGGCCGACGCGTTCGGGTCGCCGCGGAAGTACTGCTTGCCGAACTTCTGCAGCACGAGGCCCTCGAGCGCGCCCTGGAGGATGCAGCGTCGACCGATCGACGCGCCGAACTGCAGCCCGGCGTCGCTCACGATCTCGCGCGGATCGAGCGCCGGATCGTCGAGCGGCCACGCCGCGACCACCTCCGGCCCGATCACCCAGGCCACCGCGCTCCGGTCCTGCAGCGCGACGAGTGCCGACAACTCGGCGGCCGGTGCTGCCGCCGCGACCCCGACGAGTTCGAACTCGGGCGCGTACGTCGGCGTCACCGATCCGGTCCAGAGCGCGGAGTGGCCGCCCTGGGAGTGGCCGTAGACCGCGACCCGCGTGCCCGCGCCGGTCGGGAGGGCCCGCGCCGCGCGTACCGAATTGAGCACGTCGCGCGCCGCGTCGCCGCCGATGAGGTAGCGCTCGACCCCCGGCGTGCCCAGACCGGCGTAGTCGGTCGCGGTGACCACCATCCCGGCGCGCAGCATCCCGTCGGCCCAGGCGAGCTGCCCGAGCGGATTCCGGTTCCGCGACGGCGCGCAGGTGTCGCCGAGCCCGACCGTGCCGTGCGCCCAGGCGACGACCGGACGTCCACCGGCGGGTACCGGCGAGTCCGGCGCGAGCACCATGCCGCTCGACACCGTGGGCGTGCCGTCGGTCCGCTCCGACCGGTAGAGGATGCGCCACGACCGCGCACCGTCGATCGTCGTGCCCAACGGGGCCTGTCGCAGCAGCGCCCCGACGGGCGCGGCACGCCAACCGGCCGGTGGTTCGTAGAACGGGGCGAGCCGCCGCTGCCGGGCCGCTTCCGACCGTCCGGACCGGACGACCACGGTGGTGACCGCGAGCGATGAACCGACGATCGCGAGGACGAGCAATCCGACGATCGACCAGAGGACAGGGTTGCGCAGGAACCGGGCGGCGACGCCGCGTCGGGCCGGGATCGGCGCGGTCACGGCGCCTCGACCGTACGACCGACCGGCGGGAGCGCGGACCACGGGAAGTCGATCCACGAGTCGACGACCCGCCACGCGTAGTCGGGCACCACGATCGATCGGGGCTTGTGGTACAGGACCGCCGAACGGATCTCCTCGACGTGCGGGCGACACTTGTCGAGCACCATCTTGAGCGTCTCACCGGTGTCGGCGACATCGTCGACCACGAGCACCCGACGGTTCACGAGGTCGTCCATGTTGAGGACGGGCGGCAGCTCGACGGGCACGTCGAGCCGGTCGTCGATGCCCGTGTAGAACTCGACGTTCACGGTCGCGATGTTCTTGTGGCCCATCGCGTACGCGATCGCGCCACCGATGATGAGGCCACCCCGGGCGATGGCGAGGATCCAGTCCGGTTCGAACCCGCTCGTGAGGACGGTGCCCGCCAGTTCCCGGATCGCCGTGCCGAACCGTTCGTAGGTCAGCACCTCCCGGGGTGCCGTGCGCTGGTCGACCTCCGCCGACCCGACCGTGTCGCTCATCGTTGCTCCTCGTCGTCCGCGG
The DNA here is from genome assembly GCA_046081705.1 of Actinomycetes bacterium. Classification (GTDB taxonomy): domain Bacteria; phylum Actinomycetota; class Acidimicrobiia; order IMCC26256; family IMCC26256; genus IMCC26256. Next base: position 33,326 of record JBJTWK010000044.1, read on the forward strand.
CGCGGTGCGTCGCGCCGGCCGCGCGGTTCATCGTTCGTCCCGGACGTAGGGCTGTCCGAGTGCGGTCGGCGCCCCGGCCCGACGTCGCGTCGCGGTCGGCGCGAGCGCGACGAGCACGGCGATCGTGAGCACGTACGGCAGCATCGACAGGATCTCGGGCGGCACCACGCTGATCCCCGCCGCCTGCAGGGTGAAGTTGGCCCGGAGCGCGAAGCCGAAGATCACCGCACCGGCCAGCGCGCGCCAGGGGCGCCACGATGCGAAGACCACGAGTGCGAGCGCGATCCAGCCGACGCCGTCGGTGGTCCCGGCGCCGTTCCACGACGGCACGAGCACGAGCATCGTGTAGGCCGCGCCCGCGCCGGCGAACGCGCCGCCGACGATGACGTGCACGTAGCGGACCCGCGCCACCGCGATGCCGGCGGCGTCGGCGGTCGCCGGCGATTCGCCGACCGCCCGCAGGGCCAGCCCGGGTCGGGTCCGGGTGAGGTAGAACGCGACGAGCGCGGTCACCACCACAGTGGCGTAGACGAGGACGTCCTGCTGAAAGACGACGCGGCCGACGATCGGGAGGTCGGCCAGGCCCGGCACCCGCAGCGGATCGATCTCGGCACCCCGCGGCTGCCCCTCGACCGAGGAGCCGACGAACCGGGCCAGCCCCCCGCCGAAGATCACGAGGGCCAGGCCGCTCACGATCTGGTTGGCCCGCAGCGTCACGCACAGGAAGGCATGGACCGACGCGAGGGCGGCGGCCGCCGCCATCGCGGCGAGCAGCGCGAGCCCCGGGCTCCCCGTGGCGTCGGCGATGAGGAACGCGCTCACCGCGCCGATGAGCATCATCCCCTCGACCCCGAGGTTCAGGACCCCGGAGCGTTCGGCGAGGATCTCGCCGAGGGCCGCGAGCACGAGCGGCACCCCGAAGGAGATCGCACCGGCGAGCGCGATGACCCACACGTTGGCGTTGATCCCCCCGCTGCCGAGGGTGAGGGAGAGGTCGGGCATCACGCCGGGGCCTCCCGGATGCGTCGGACCACCAACCGGTTGCGCCGGAACACCTCACCGCCGAGGGCCGCGAGCAGGATCGCACCCTCGAGCATGAACGCGATGGCGACCGGGACCCGGAGCGGACCGGTCGCGCCCTGCAGGGCGTCCGCACCCGTGCGCAACCCGGCGAGCAGGAACGCCACGAGGCCCACGGCGAACGGGTTGTAGCGCGAGAGCGCCGCCACCACGATGCCGGTGTACCCGAGCCCGAGCACGAGCCCGTTGGGGTCGAGGGCGTACGCGCGCCCGCCGACCTCGCCGGCCCCCGCGAGCCCGGCGAGTCCGCCCGAGATGAGCATGACCGCGATCACCGTGCGCCGGATCGGGATCCCGGCGTACCGGGCCGCCCGCTCCGAGGTGCCGACCACCTTCATGTCGAAGCCGAACGAGGTCCGCTGCTGGACGAACCACACACCGACGATGGCGAGGAGGGCGACCCCCATGCCCAGGTGGACGTTCGTCACCCCCGACGGGAAGTCGAGGCCCAGGAAGTCGTTCGGGAAGTGCAGCCGCGGGAAGTGCGCGACGTCCGGCAGCGCCTTGCCCTGCGGGAAGTTCTTGGAGTCCGGATCCCGCCACATCGAGGACGATCCGAAGATGAGGTACTGCATGAGGAACAGCGCCACGTAGTTGAACAGCAGCGTGGTCACGATCTCGCTCGTGTTGAGGTAGGCCCGCGCGATCGCTGGGATCACAATCCACGCGACGCCCCCGAGCATGCCGGCGACGAGCACGGCCACCACGGCGATCGGACCGCTCACGTGCGGTGCGATGGTGAGCCCGGCCCACGACGCGCCGATCGCGCCGGCGTAGAGCTGGCCCTCGCCGCCGATGTTGTAGAGGTTCATGCGGAACGCGAAGGCGGCCGCCAGGCCGGTGAGGATGAGCGGGGTCGCCTGACCGAGGGTGTCCGAGAGCGAGTACCAGCTCCCGTACCCGTCGCGCACGAGGCGCGCGTACACGCTGAGGGCCGGTCGACCGGTGAGCCAGAGGAACACACCGGCGATCACGAGCGCGCCGACGATCGAGGCGATCGGCACGATGACGGCCGACGAACGTCGGACCTCCGTGCGCTGCTCCAGGAGCACCTCGTACGGGCCGAGGATCACGCGGTGACCCCCGCCATCGCCAGGCCGATCGCCTCGCGCGACGCGCCCTCGGCCGGGGTCTCGTGCACGAGCCGGCCCTCGTAGAGCACCACCACGCGGTCCGAGATGGCGAGCACCTCCTCGAGGTCCTCGCTGATGAGCAGGATCGCCTCACCACGGGCCCGAGCCGCGTCGAGGATGCCCCAGACGGTCTCGATCGCACCGACGTCGAGGCCGCGGGTCGGCGACGCGGCGACGAGGACGCGGGCCGTGTGCTCCCCATCGGTGGAGTCGAGCTCCCGCGCGATGAGGACCTTCTGCGCGTTACCCCCCGACATGAGGCCGGCCGGCGCATCGGGCCCGGTGGTCTTCACCTCGAACCGGCCGATGATGTCCTCGGCCTCGGCCCGGGCGGCCCGCCGGTCGAGCAGGAACGACCGGGGCCGGGTGAGCAACATGTTGTCGACGATCGACAGCGCCGGGGCGAGTCCGGTGCCGAGCCGGTCCTCGGGGACGTACGCGAGCCCGGCCGCCCGCGCGGCCCGAGGTCCGCGACCGGCGACCTCGGTGCCCGAGACCGTGATCGTGCCGGCCGTCGGCGCCTCGACCCCGGCGATGAGATCGGCGAGCTCGCGCTGCCCGTTGCCGGAGACCCCGGCGATGCCGAGGATCTCACCGGCGCGCACCTCGAGGTCGACGCCGTCGACGCTCGTGACCCCACCGCGGGTGAGGGTGAGGCCTCGCACACGCAGCATGGGCTCCTGCGCGGCCGACGTGGCGCGTCGGACCGAGAGGTCGACGTCGCGGCCCACCATCATGCGGGCGAGTTCCTCGCGATCGGTCGCCCGGGTGGCGACGTCACCGGTCACCCGGCCGTCACGCATCACCGTGACCCGATCCGCGATCTCGAGGACCTCGCCGAGCTTGTGGCTGATGAACACCACGGTCTTGTCCGCCGCGGTCATGGCCCGGACCGTCGCGAAGAGCGCGTCGGCCTCCTGCGGGGTGAGGACCGAGGTGGGCTCGTCGAGGAGGAGCACCTCGGCGCCCTGGTAGAGCGTCTTGACGATCTCGACCCGCTGCCGCTGCCCGATGCTCAGGTCGCCGACGTACGCGCCGGGATCGAGCGGCAGGCCGTAGCGCTCGGCGATCTCGGCGACGGCGTCCTCGATGCGATCGCGGCGCAGGCGCAGCGGTTGGGTGCGGTCACCGAGGACGATGTTCTCGGCGACGGTGAACCGTTCGATGAGGCGGAAGTGCTGGTGCACCATGCCGATGCCGCGCGCGAGTCCGTCGCGCGGGCTGTGGAGGACGGTGCGGACACCGTCGATGAGGAGTTCGCCCTCCTCAGGGACGTAGAGCCCACAGAGCACCGCGGCGAGCGTGCTCTTGCCGGCCCCGTTCTCCCCGAGGAGCGCGTGGACCTCGCCGCGACGGAGATCGACGTCGACGCAGTCGTTGGCGACCACGCCGGGGAACCGCTTGACGATCCGCCGCGCCGAGATGGCAGGGGGTGCGCCCGGATGACCCGGACGCACCCCCTCGGGCGCATCAATCGCGCCCAACGCCTAACCCTCGGGGATCTCGCCGATGACGCCCTTGACGAAGTAGTCCGTCCCGAGCAGGTCGACGAGCGACGCCGTCTGACCGGCGGGCACGATGACGTTGCCGTCCTGGTCCTCGATCGGCCCGGTGAACGGCTTGAAGGAACCGTCGACGATCGCCGCCTGCTTGGTCGCGATCTGGTCCTTCGTGGCCTGGGTGACCGACGGGCCGAAGGGCGCGAGACCGACGAGGCCGTCGGCGATCGTGCCGTAGTACTGGTCGGACTTCCAGGTCCCGTCGATGACGGCCTTCGCGGTCGCGATGTAGAAGGGACCCCAGTCCCAGACCGCACCGGTCAGCCAGGCCTGCGGGGCGAAGCGCTCGAGGTCGTCGTTGTAGCCGACCCACTTGAGCCCCGCCGCCTCGGCGACCTCACCGGTGGCCGGCGAGTCCTGGTGCTGCGAGAGCACGTCGACGCCGGCGTCGCGCAGCGACTCCGCGGCCGCCTTCTCCTTGGCCGGACCGAACCACGTGGAGGTCCAGACGACCTGCACGGTGGCGTTCGGGTTCACCGACTGCGCACCGAGGGTGAACGCGTTGATGCCGCGCAGCACCTCCGGGATCGGGAACGCTGCGACGTACCCGATCTTGCCGGTCGCGCTCGCCGCCCCCGCCGCGATGCCGCTGAGGTATCGGGCCTCCTCGGCCGCACCGAAGTACGTGCCGAGGTTCTTCGCCGTCTTGAAGCCGGTCGCCCACTCGAACTTCACGTCCGGGTACTTCTTGGCCACCTTGAGCATGGCGTCGCCGTAGCCGAACGAGGTGCCGAAGATCAGGCCGTAGCCGTCACGGGCGAGCTTCTCGAACGTCGCCTCGGACTTCGCGCCCTCGGGCACGCTCTCGAGGTAGGTCACCTCGACCTGGTCGCCGAGCTCTTGCTCGAGCTCCTTGCGGCCGTCGTCGTGCTTCTTGGTCCAGCCGGCGTCGCCGACCGGCCCGATGTAGACGAAGGCGACCTTGAGCTTGTCGCCGCCGCCACCACCGTTGTCGTCACTGTCGCTGCTGCTGCACGCAGCGAGGACCCCGGCGATCAGTGCGACGATCGCGATGAGGCTCCCCAAGCGGAGGATCTTCTTCACCGTGCTCCCTTCACGTTGCGGATGACGACGCCACGGCCGTGCACCCCTGATTGAGTCTCATGACGCCCCCGGACGGCACGAATGCCGCGAGACCTTCCGGACAATGCCACAGAGCGCGCGGTGCTCGCGAACCTGCGCGCGTCGCCCGCGCACATCGCCCCTGGGACGCGCCGCTCGCCGACCTGCTCGGCGCGCGCGATGCGGGGATCGCGCGCTCGGGACGGTCGCGCGGACCGGCGCGTGGTGGATGTTGCGCATGGTGCGGAAGTGGGTCGCGACATCGCGACGGTCATCGCGCCGTCACTCCCGGGCCATGTTGGCGAACTTCGTGTAGTGGTCGAGGAACGCGAGCCGCACCGCCCCGGTGGGTCCGTTGCGGTGCTTCGCCACGAGGATCTCGGCCGTGCCCCGCTGATCGGTCTCGGTGTTGTACGACTCGTCGCGGTAGATGAAGAGGACGACGTCGGCGTCCTGCTCGATCGAGCCGGACTCCCGCAGGTCGGCGAGCATCGGCCGCTTGTCCTGGCGGTACTCGAGTTGCCGGTTGAGCTGGGCGAGGGCCACCACCGGGCAGTCGAGCTCCCGGGCGAGGATCTTGAGCCCCCGGGAGAGCTCGGCCACCTCGTTCTGCCGGCTCTCCACCTTGCCGGGCGAGGACATGAGTTGGAGGTAGTCGACGACGATCATCCCGAGGTCGCCGTGGCGGGCCTTGATGCGCCGGGCCTTGGCCCGCATCTCCATGACGGTGCAGTGCGGGTTGTCGTCGATGTAGAGGGGCGCCTCACCGAGGTGCCCCATGGCCGTGCTGAGCCGGGTCCAGTCGGCGTCGGTGAGGTTGCCGGTCTGCAACTTGCGGGCCTCGACCCGCGCCTCCGAGGACAGCATGCGCTTGGTGAGTTCGACCGCGCCCATCTCCATCGAGAAGAAGATGACCGGGCGCCGGGTCGCGATCGCGACGTTCGACGCGGCGCCGAGCGCGAACGAGGTCTTGCCCATGCCCGGGCGGGCCGCGACGATCACGAGGTTCGACGGCTGCAGGCCGAGCAGGAGGCCGTCGAGATCGGTGTACCCGGTGGGCACCCCGGTGACCGCGCCGTCCTCGTGGTACATCGTCTCGAGCTGGTTCACCGTCTCGGTGACGGTGTCGAAGATGCGCACCATCGACTCGGCGACGCGCTTCTCGGCGACCTCGAAGATGCGGGCCTCGGCCCGGTCGACGGTCTCGGTGACGTCGTCGGGCTGCGAGTACGCGCTCTCCGCGATCTCGCCCGCCACCGCGATGAGACGACGGAGCAGCGCGAGTTCGCCGACGATGCGCGCGTAGTGCCCTGCGTTCGCGGAGGCCGGTGTCCCGCCCTGGATGCGCATGAGCGCGGGCCGACCACCGAGCGGTTCGAGCAGTTCGGCGCGGCGCAGTTCCTCCGCGACCGTCACGGGGTCGACCGGTTCGCCCTGTCCGTAGAGCCCCATGATCGCCGTGAAGATGTGGCCGTGTGCGGGCTTGTAGAAGTCGGCCTCGTCGACCCGGGCCTCGACCGCCGAGGTGATCGCGTCGCGCGACAGCATCATCGCCCCGAGCAACGACTCCTCGGCCTCGAGGTTGTGCGGCGGGATGCGGCCGCGCTCGGCCCGCGCCTGGCGCTCACGCGCCTCCTCGATCGACTGGACCACCTGAGCCTCCAACCCCACGCTCGGCCCGATCCACCGTCGACCCGTGCGAACGGCCCGCATCGTCGCGTGCCCGGCCTGTGGGTATGAAGTGGACAGGGCTGGGAATTCCCTGTGTATTCACTGTGGATATCGGCCCCGGTGGTCCACAGGGCTGTGGATGGCGGCCACCGCGACCGACCCCGGGAGCATCGCCGCGGGGTCGGACACCCGGCGTGAACCGACCCCGGCGCGTCCCGGTCCGCCTCCGGACGCGACGGGGCCCGGTCCACCGGACCGGGCCCCGATTCGTTCGTGGGACGGAAGGTGGCGCCTACTCGGCGACGACCTCCACCGTGATCGACGCGACGACGTCGGCGTGCAGCTTGATGCTCACCTCGGTCTCGCCGAGCTCCTTGATCGGCTCGTCGAGGACCACCGTCCGGCGATCGACCTCGTGCCCGGCGAGGGCGGCGATCGCGGCCGCGATGTCGGCGGTGCCGACGGAGCCGAAGAGCTTGCCGCCCTCGCCGGCGCGGGCCGGCACGGTCACGCGCTGACCGCTGATCCGGGATGCGACGGCCTCGGCCGCCTCCCGCTCCCGCCGGTCGCGGGCGCCGCGACTGCGGCGCATCGACTCGGCCTGGGCGATGACGCCCTTCGTGGCCCGCATCGCGAGCCCGCGCGGGACGAGGTAGTTGCGGGCGTAGCCATCGGCGACCTCGCAGAGGTCACCCTTCTTGCCGAGGTTCTCGACGTCGGAGCGCAGGACGACCTTCACGCCGACACCTCCTCGGTCCCGCCGACGGTGTCGACGACCTCGACGGTCTCCGCACCCTCGACCGTCACGCCCTCGGGCAGTTCCTCGGTCACGGTCTCGACCACGGCCTCGGTCTGCTCGCGGGGCCCGCGGTCGTCGCGGTCCCGACGACCACCCTTGGAACGCTGGGTGACCTGCCGCACCGTGTACGGCAGCAGACCCATCTCGCGGGCGACCCGGATCGCCCGGGCGATCTCGCGCTGCTGCTGGGTGTTGTTGCCGGTGACCCGACGGGCGCGGATCTTGGCCCGCTCGGACATGAAGCGCCGGAGGAGGTTGACGTCCTTGTAGTCGATGTAGTCGACCCCATCGCTGATGAGGATCGACACCTTCTTCTTGACCGGGCGGCGACGGTCCGCGCCTGCGGACTTGCCCCGCCGATCCCTGCTGTCTCGTGCCATCTCGAAGTTCTCCTGTTACATCCGTGGAGGGGAGGAACGCCCTAGAAGGGCTCCTCGTCCCCGAATCCGTCGTAGGCCGGTGCCGGCTCGTTCGAGGTCGGGCGGGCGCTGCCGCCACCACCGCCGCCGAAGTCGCCGCCACCGCGACGCTCGACGCGGCGCACCTCGGCGCTCGCCCACCGGAGGCTCGGTGCGACCTCGTCGGCGATGATCTCGACGACGCTGCGCTTCTCGCCCTGCTCGGTCTCCCAGGACCGCTGCTCGAGGCGACCGGTGACCACGATGCGCATCCCCTTCTGGAGGGACTCGCTGCAGTGGTCGGCCATCTCGCCCCACACCACGACGTTGAAGAACGACGTGCGCTCCTCGGTCTCGTTGGTCTGGCGGTTGGTCCAGCGGCGGCTCACCGCGACGCCGAGCGTCGCCTTCGCCTGCCCGCCGGCCGTGTACCGCATCTCGGGGTCCCGGGTGAGGTTGCCCACCACGGTGATCGTGTTGTCAGCCATCTCGTGCTCCTTTGCGTCTCGTGACGCCGCTCGGGCGTGAGCCCGTGCGGGCTACGCCTCGTCCGCCGCCGGTGCGGGTGCGGCACCACCGAGCCGTCCGTAGACGGCCTCGGGGATCCGCAGCACCTTGTGGCGGATGACCTGGTCGGACAGGGAGAGGGTGCGGTTCAGCTCGTCCATCGCGGCCGGCTCGGCCTTCGCCTGGAAGACCACGTAGAAGCCCTCCCAGCGATGCTTGATCTCGTACGCGAAGCGACGCTTGCCCCACACATCGAGCGGGCCGCGGACGGCACCCTGGGACTCGATGAGCTTGATGGAGGACTCGACGCTGGACCGGATCGTCTCCTCTTCCAGATCCGCGTCGAAGATGACCATGACTTCGTACGGCCTCAAGGGCTTCGTACCTCCTTCGGACCGCAGCGCTCGCTGCGGGCTCCCGGGTCGGTGCCGCCACCCGATGTGACGGTCCGCCGAGGAGCAGGGTCTCGGTTGTCACCCCCGGACCCGTGGTGCGGTTCCGAGGGAGACGGCAGGGTAGCAGCACCCCGTCGCGGATCTATCGGTCGGGACCCTAGGGAGGGGGTCGGACAACGCGCCGCGGGGTCCGAGGACCCCGCACGGTCAGGGGTTCGCCGGAGCCTCCGCCGGGGTCCGGGAGACCTCGATGCCGTCGTCGGCGTACAGCTGGAGGGCCGCCGGCATCTGGTCCGTCATGTGGTACGTCTCCTCGCTCGAGGGGAACGTGCCGGCCCGGACGTCGTCGCAGAACCGGGCCACCGCCTCGGTGGCGTCCCGGCCGAGGTCGGCGTACCGGCGCACGAAGCGCGGCGTGATCCGGTCCTCGAAACCCAGCAGGTCCGCGTAGACCAGCACCTGACCGTCGCAGTGACGACCCGCGCCGATGCCGATCGTCGGGACGTCGACGGCGTCGGTGACCATGCGGGCCACGCCGTCGGGCACGCACTCGAGCACGATGGCGAAGCAGCCGGCCTCGGCGAGGGCGACCGCGTCGTCGACGATGCGGCGCGCCGCATCGAGTTGCTTGCCCTGCACGCGGAAGCCGCCGATCGCGTGGATCGACTGCGGGGTCAGGCCGAGGTGCCCCATCACCGGGATCTCAGTGTCGAGGATCGCGGCGATCGCGTCGAGCCGCTTGCGGCCACCCTCGAGCTTCACCGAACCCGCACCCGCGCGCACGAGGGTCGCGGCGTTGCGGACCGTCTCCTCGCGGGACACGTGGTAGCTCATCCAGGGCAGGTCGCCCACGACGAGGGCGTGGGGGCGGGTGCGCGCCACCGCTCCGATGTGGTGGGCCATGTCGTCGGTGGTGACCTGGAGCGTGTCGTCGTACCCGAGGACGACCATCGCGAGGCTGTCGCCGACGAGGATCATGTCGACGCCCGCCGCGTCGACGACGCGGGCGCTCGGCGCGTCGTGCGCCGTGACCATGACGAGGGGATCGCCGCCCTTCCGGGCCCGGATGTCGGGCGCCGTGACGGGTCGGCCGCGACCAGCGGTGGAGGCCATCTCGTACTCCTTCGACGTCCAGGGCACGGACGGCTCCCGGCGTCCCCACCAGCGTACCGGCGTCCCGGGGCCCGCTGTCCAGCGGGGGGTAGCGTGGTCCTCCATGCCGCGCGACTGCGAGAACTGCGGTAGCCCGAGCGAGGTGCTGGTGTCCGTGCTGCGGGTCTACATCACCCCGGAGTCCTGGGACGCGCCGGGCTCGAGCCGGACCCTCGACACCCCCGAGGCGTGGTGCCTGCCCTGCGTGTCGATGTACCCGGCCGAGGTGATCGGCGAGTCGGCCCCCGAGTAGGCCGAACCCGACCACCCGACCCGGCGGGCCCGATGGGCCCGACTACCCGACCCGGCGGGCCCGATGGGCCCGACCGTGCAACTCGCGGCGGGTGAGGTGGTTCCAGCGGCAGGCGGCGCAGACCTCGACGACGTACCGGGCGAACTCGTCGTGCTTGCGGGCGAGGCGCTCGAGCTCGCCGTCCTTGGTGAGGCAGCGGCCGTTGGCCTCGCGCAGCCCATCGCCGTACACGTAGGAGACGAGCCGGAGGGTGTCCTCGGCACAGATCGGGCAGGGGCGACCGGTCGGCTCGCCCACGTGCTTGGCGGCCCGGACGAGCTCGGGGTGGGCGTCGCAGACGTCCTCGGTCCGGACCACGCCGCGCCGGACGTCCCGGAGCAGGGCCCGGCGGGCCAGCGCGTAATCGGTGTGACTCGGCACGGCGCCGGAGCCTACCGGCCTCCCCGGCCGCTCGGACCGGCGGGAACGGGCGCCCCCGGCCGGCCCCGGGACCTTCGCGACGGCCGGCGGCCGCCCGACTCGCCTCACCGTGCTCGCCGATGTATCGTTTCGATACATCGCGGAGCACCAATCGGTGGTCCCCCGACCCGAAGGCCCCCGTGCTCGAACTCGCCATCCTCGGAAACCTGAAGCAGGCGCCGGTCCACGGCTACGAGCTGAAGAAGCGGCTCGCCGACACCCTCGGACCGCTGTGGGGGGTCTCGTTCGGCTCGCTGTACCCGGCGCTGCGCCGCCTCGAGCGCTCCGGCGCGATCGAGGTCGTCGACGCGCAGGACGACGCACCCGCGATCCCCTCGACCGGATCGCTGCGCGGGGAGGCCGCCACCGCTCGTCTGCGGCTCGCCCCGAAGCCGACCCGCCGGGCCCGCAAGGCGTACCGGATCACCGCCCGCGGCGAGGTGGTCTTCGCCGAACTCCTGCGCGACCCGGACGGTGCGGTCGACGACCGGACCTTCGCGCTCCAGCTCTCGTTCTTCCGCTTCCTCGAGCCGACCGACCGTCTCGAGCTGCTCCAGCGCCGGCGCGCCGAGCTGGCCGACCGCCTGGCCCGGTCACGCCGGACCCGCACGCCGAGCATCGATCGCTACACCCGCTCCCTCGCGGAGCACCGTACGGACTCCGTCGAGCGCGACCTCGCGTGGATCGACGCCCTCATCGACGGGGAGCGCCGACCGGCGACCCCGACCGAACCCACCGACCGACCCCAGGAACAGGAACAAGGAGCCACCGCATGAGCACCAACAAGGTCCGAGTCGCCATCGCCGGCGTCGGTAACTGCGCGAGCAGCCTCGTGCAGGGCATCGAGTACTACAAGGACGCGCTCCCCGGTGACGACGTCCCGGGGCTCATGCACGTCGTCCTCGGCGGGTACCACGTCCGCGACGTCGAGTTCGTCGCCGCGTTCGACGTCGACGCCACGAAGGTCGGCCTCGACCTCGGCAAGGCGATCTTCGCCGGACAGAACAACACCGTGCGCTTCTGCCACAACGTGTCGGACGCCGGCGTGATGGTCCAGCGCGGTCCGACCCTCGACGGACTCGGCAAGTACTACCGCCTCACCATCGAGGAGAGCCCGGTCGAGGCGGTCGACGTCGCCCAGGCCCTGCGCGACGCGAAGGCCGACGTGCTCGTGTCCTACCTCCCGGTCGGTTCGGAGGAGGCGCAGAAGCACTACGCGCAGGCGTGCATCGATGCCGGCGTCGCCTTCGTCAACGCCATCCCCGTGTTCATCGCCTCGAACCCCGAGTGGGCCGCGAAGTTCGAGGCCGCCAACGTGCCGATCGTCGGTGACGACATCAAGAGCCAGGTCGGCGCCACGATCGTGCACCGCATCCTCGCTCGCCTGTTCGAGGACCGCGGCATGGTGCTCGACCGCACGTACCAGCTCAACGTCGGCGGCAACATGGACTTCAAGAACATGCTCGAGCGCGAGCGGCTCGAGTCCAAGAAGATCTCGAAGACCCAGTCGGTCACGAGCCAGCTCGAGAACGGCATCGCCGACGACGACGTCCACATCGGACCGTCGGACCACGTGGCCTGGCTCGAGGACCGCAAGTGGGCCTACATCCGCCTCGAGGGCCGCAACTTCGGTGACGTGCCGCTCAACGTCGAGCTGAAGCTCGAGGTGTGGGACTCCCCGAACAGCGCCGGCGTCATCATCGACGCGCTCCGGTGCGCCAAGGTCGCACTCGACCGCGGGATCGGTGGGCCGCTCCTCGGACCGTCCGCCTACTTCATGAAGTCGCCCCCGGTGCAGTACACCGACGCCGAGGCGCACGAGATGGTGGAGTCCTTCGCCAACGGCGAGTAGACCACCCGCACCACCCGTCGAACCGGAGAGCGAGCCCGTGCAGGACAGCACCGCCAGCCAAGCCCACCGCCTGCTCGGGCCGCTCACCGGCCGTCGCATCCTCGACCTCGGGTGCGCCGGGGGCGAGGCCGCCGTGGCGTTCGCCCGCGCCGGGGCGACCGTCCTCGCCGTCGACGACACCGCCGAGCGCGTCGAGGCGACCCGCGCCCTCGCCGACCGCAACGAGGTGCGCTTCGAGGTCCACCACGCGGACCTCGCCGAGCTCGCGTTCCTGCGCGCCGACTCCATCGACGCGGCGTACTCGGACGGCGCGCTCGCGGACGTCGCCGACCTGGCCCGCGTCGTGCGGCAGGTGCACCGGGTGCTGCGGCAGGGCGCACCCCTCGTGATCGTCCTGCCCCACCCGTTCGCCGGCTTCGGCGCGCCGGACCGACCGACCTTCGACGATGTCGCCCGTCCGCGCGTGCGCACGTTCACCGAGGTGTTCACCGAACTCGTGCGCGCGGGCTACCGGGTCGACACGCTGCTCGAGCCCGAACTGCCCTCGGCCGACGGCCGGGACCCGGGGTGCATCATCCTGCGCGCCCGCAAGGAGGGTGTCTGACCCGGCGTCAGCCGGTGATGCCCCGTTCGGCCGCCCAGGCGTCGAGGAGGCGGTAGGCCTCGGCCTCGTCGATCGGGCCCTCGTCGAGGCGGATCTCGAGCAGGTGGTCGAGCGCCTCCCCGATCATCCGGGACGGCCCGACGCCGAGGTGGTCCATCACCTGTCGTCCGTCGAGCGGCGGTCGGATGGCATCGAGCTCCTCCTGGGCCCGCAGTTCCTCGATCCGCCGCTCGAGTTCGTCCATGCGCCGTTCGAGCGCCGCGGCCCGCTTGCGGTTCCGGGTGGTGCAGTCGCAGCGCTGGAGGTGGTTGAGCCGGGCGAGGAGCGGCCCCGCGTCCCGCACGTACCGACGCACCGCCTTGTCGGTCCATCCCATCGCGTACGTGTGGATCCGCAGGTGCAGGTAGACGAGTTGGGTGACGTCCTCGACCACGTCGTTCGGGAAGCGCAGGGCCGTCATGCGCTCACGGGTCATGCGCGCGCCCACCACTTCGTGGTGATGGAACGACACCCCACCCCGTTCGAAGGACCGCGTGCGCGGCTTGCCCACGTCGTGGAACAGCGCGGCGAGGCGCACGGTGAGGTCGGCGGGATCGGTGTTGTTCACCACCGCGATCGTGTGGGCCAGCACGTCCTTGTGGTGGTGGATCGGATCCTGCTCGAGCTGCATCGCGTTGAGCTCGGGGAGGAACTCGTCGCTGAGCCCCGTACGAGACAGGAACCACAGTCCCTCGGAGCAGTCCGGCACCTGCAGGAGCTTCGAGAGTTCGTCGCGGATCCGCTCCGCGCTCACGATTGCGAGCCGGGCCCGCATCGCCTCGACCGCGGCGATCAGGGCGGCATCGGGTTCGAGGCCGAACCCCGCCATGAACCGGGCGGCGCGCATCATGCGGAGCGGATCGTCGGCGAACGACGACTCCGGGGCCTGCGGGGTCCGCAACCTCCGGTGCACGAGCAGGTCCTCGAGGCCGCCGTGCGGATCGACGAGCACCGGGGCGTCGAGCACCTCGATCGCCATGGCGTTCACGGTGAAGTCCCGCCGCACGAGATCGGACTCGATGTCGTCGGCGTACGCCACCTCGGGCTTGCGGCTGTCGGGCCGGTACACGTCGCCCCGGAACGTCGTGATCTCGAGGTCGTGTCCGCCGACCCGCGCGCCGACCGTGCCGAACGCCTTGCCCTGGAGCCACACCGAGTCCGCGATCGGCGAGACCACGCGCTCGATGTCGTCCGGACGGGCGGAGGTCGTGAGGTCGAGGTCGCCGAGCTCACGGTTGGCGAACGCGTCCCGCACCGAACCACCGACGAGGTACGTGCGGTGCCCGGCCTCGGCGAGGCGCGCGGCCACGACGCGCGTCGGGGCGTCGGGGTCGAAGACGGAGGCGAGCCTCGGCGGGATGCCGTTCACGCCGCCCATTCTGGCCGCGGGGCCCCGTCCTCCCCCGCACGTGCCGGCGCCGGGCGCCGGATCAGGACTCGGCGCGGGCCTCGTCGAGGTGCGCCCGCTGGAGGTCCACGGCGTCCATCTTGAGGCGCAGGTCGTGGGAGTTCGTCGACGTCGCGAGCGCGTCACGTCGCGTCACCGAACCCTGCTCGTACAGCGACAGCAGGCTCTGGTCGAACGTCTGCATGCCGTAGTACTCACCCTCGGCGATGAGTTCCTCGAGCTCGTGCGTGGCCGCCGGGTCGACGATCTTGTCGAACACGCGACCCGTCGCGACGAGGACCTCCATCGCCGGGACCCGCCCCCGGCCGTCGGCCCGCTGGACCAGGCGCTGGGACACGATCCCCCGGAGCGAGCCGGCCAACGACATGCGGACCTGCTGCTGCTGGTAGGGCGGGAAGAAGTCGATGATCCGGCTGATCGTCTCGGTGGCGCTCATCGTGTGGAGCGTCGCGAACACGAGGTGGCCGGTCTCGGCCGCCGACAGTGCGGCCCAGACGGTCTCCGGGTCGCGCATCTCACCGATGAGGATGACATCGGGGTCCTGCCGCAGCACCCGCTTGAGCGCGGCGTGGAAGTCCTCGGTATCGGTACCGATCTCCCGCTGGTTCACGATGCAGCGCTTGTCCGGGTGGAGGACCTCGATCGGGTCCTCGATGGTCACGATGTGCTTCGACATCGTCTCGTTGATGTGGTCGATCATCGCGGCGAGCGTGGTGGTCTTGCCCGACCCGGTCGGGCCGGTGACGAGCACGAGACCGCGCGGCTCCTCGGCGAGCCGGCGCACGACCGGCGGCAGCCCGAGCGACTCGAACGACGGGATGCCGGGCAGCACCCGACGCAGGACCATGCCCACGCTCCCCCGCTGGCGGAAGACGTTGACGCGGAAGCGACCGAGCCCGGACACCGTGTGGGCGAAGTCGGCCTCCTGGCACTCCAGGAACTCGTCGGCCCGGTTCTTCGGCATGATGGCGAACGCGACGCGCTCGGTGTCCGCCGGGTTCACGTCGGGCAGGTCGGACAGCGGCTCGAGGACGCCGTCGACCCGCAGGTACGGCGGGGACCCGACCTTGATGTGGACGTCGGACGCCTCACGGCGGACGGCCTCGTGGAGCAGGGCTTCGAGATCGAGCACGGCGAACACCTCGTGGACCACCGGGGGGACGGTCCCCTCCGGCTGACGACCTGAGTATCGGCCGACCCGCGGGCCACCTGAAGGTCCGGGTCGCGGCGGGCCGGCCGGGCCCGGCTCAGGCCCCGAGCCGCTCCCGCCAGAGCGCCTCGGCCGCCTCGATCATCCGGCCCCCGGGGCCGCCGCCGGTCGGCGCCTCGGCCACCCCGACGGGGGTCGCCCCGACGAGGACCGGGAGGGTCGCGGCGACCGAGTCCCGCAGGGCGTCGAGGTCGTACCCGCCCTCGAGGAAGGTGATCGCCCGACCCGGCGGGGCCAGGGCGAGGATCCGGGCGGTGATGAGGGGGTAGTCGCCCGCCGAGAGCCCGAGCCCGGTGAGCGGATCGGCCCGGTGCGCGTCGAACCCGGCCGACAGGAGGACCCAGTCGGGCGCGAACGCGCTCGCCACCGGGGCCACGACCCGATCGAGGCCGGCGAGGTAGTGGTCCCCGGTCGCACCGGCTGGCAGCGGGATGTTGAGGGTGGTGCCGGCCCCCGCGCCGACCCCGACCTCGTCGTGCCGACCCGTGCCCGGGTACAGCGGCCACTCGTGGAACGACACGTAGAGCACCCGCGGGTCGTCGAGGAAGATGTCCTGGGTGCCGTTGCCGTGGTGGGCGTCGAAGTCCACGATCAGGACCCGCTCGCCGCGCTCGACGAGCGCAGCGGCGGTGATCGCGACGTTGTTGAGCAGGCAGAAGCCCATCGATCGATCGGCCGTCGCGTGGTGACCCGGCGGTCGGATGGCGAGGAATGCCCCGGTGCCCGCGCCCGTGTCGAGCGCCTCGATCGCGGCGAGGCCGGCCCCGGCGGCGAGCCGGGCCGTGGCCCAGGAGTCGGGACCCATCGAGGTATCGGGATCGCAGCGGCCGCCCCCGGCGGCGTCGATGCCCGCGAGGTGGTCGAGGTGGGCGGCCGGATGGACCCGCAGCATCTCGTCGCGGGTCGCCGCACGGGGGTCGAGGACCCGCCGGGCCTCGACGAGCCCACTCGCCTCGATCCCGGCGCGCACGGCCCCGATCCGAGCGGGTCGTTCCGGGTTCCGGGGCCCCGGCCGGTGGTCCTCGAAGCGGGGATCGGCGACCACGAGCAGCACGGCGACGAAGGTAATCGGCCCGGGTGCGCGTACGCTCCCACGCGTGGAGGAGCAGACCCTGCGCTGGCCCGGGGGCTGGGCACGACTCGGGCCCTGGCGGGGCCACGAGGACGTCGCCTACCTCTCCCTCGGCGCGGATCGCCCGCCCGAGGCGGCCTTCGTGGAGCGCTGCCTCCAGGCGCTGCGGCGTCAGGGGTACGAGCGGGTCATCACGAGCGCGCTCGCCCCGGGGGAGAGCCTGCCCTTCGTGGACTCCGGGTTCGAGGTCCACGAGCGCCTCCACCTGCTCGAGCACCGCATGGTCGGGATCGAGGCTCCGGCCCGTCGCACCCGACGGGCCCGACGGGCCGACCGCCCCGCGATCCTCGAGATCGACGGACAGGCCTTCGACGACTTCTGGCACCTCGACGACACGGGCTTCGACCACGCGGTGCGGGCCACCCCGAGCACCCGGGTGCGGGTGGGCGAGGACGACGACGCCGTCGTCGGCTACGCCGTGACCGGCCGGTCCGGTGAGCAGGGGTTCCTGCAGCGCCTCGCGGTCGACCCCGAACGACATCGCAGCGGCTGGGGCCGCGCGCTCGTGGCCGACGGACTGCGGTGGCTCCGGCGCCACGGCGTCACCCGAACCCTCGTCAACACGCAGCTGGACAACGCGGGCGCGCTCGCGCTGTACCGGGCCTGCGGGTTCACCGAGTTGCCGGTCGGCCTCACCGTCCTGGCCCGGACCCTGTGATCCGCCGCCGCGCCCTCGGCGCACTGCTCGTCGCGATCGGGATCCTCACGGGCTCGCTCGCAGGGACCGCTCCCGCCGGGGCCGCCGGTCCCGGCGTGTCGATCGCACTCCGCAGCCAACCGGCGTGGGCCAGCGCGGGCGACGACGTCCGACTCGGCCTCACGGTGCGCGGGGACGTGCGCGGCCTCGAGGTACGCGCCGTGATCCACACCTACCTCACGACCCGGGCCGGGTTCGACCGGGCCGTCACCGGATCGCGCCTCGGCGGCATCGTCGGCACCGCGGCGGCGCCCGCAGACGCGCTCCCGTTCGGAACCCTCACGATCCCGCTGCAGGACCCGGACGCCGAACGCGACACGACCCGCATCCGCGTGCCGTTCCCCCGCGGCGGTCGCGCCGGCGTGTTCCCGGTGCAGGTGGAGGTGCGCAATCCCTCGACCGGCGAGCGCGCCGCCTCGTTCGTCACGTTCCTCACGATCGTCGCCCCGCTCGACGGCGGGGACCCCGTGCTCGAGCCGCTGCGGGTCGCGTGGGTCTGGCCGATCGTCGCCCCGCCCGCCACACCGGGGGCCGGCCCCCGCGCCGCCGCCTTCGCCCGCTCGATCTCCCCGACCGGCCGGCTCGGGCGCATCGCCGCCGGCCTCGGGCGCGCCGGATCGACACCGCTCACGCTGCAGGCGGACCCGGCCACGCTGCAGTCGTGGAGCACGGCACCCGGCGAGGCCGTCCGGACCGGGTTCTCGCAGGTGCGCGCCGCGGCCGCCGATCCACAGTACGAGACCCTCGGCGCCACCTACACCCCGATCTCGATCCCGGCGTTCGTCGCGAACGAACTCCCGGATCTCGCGGTCAACGAGCTCGACGCCGGTCTCGTCGCCCTGCGCAGCGCGACCGACCGGGCCGTGAGCCCCGCGGTCACGACGGCGCGACCGCTCGACGCGGCCGCGCTCGCGCTCCTCACCCAGCACGGCACGCAGCGGGTCGTCGTCCGCGCGCGTGACCTCGCCTCGACCGGTACCCCGAACCTCACCCCCGCCCGGCCGTTCACGCTGAGCGCCGGCGGCGTGTCGGTGCCCGCGGTCCAGACCGACGACGGACTCGCCGAACTCTTCGCGCGACCCGGCACCTCGGCGCTGCAGGCGGCCCGTCTGCTCAACGGCCTCGCGCTCATCGCGCTCGAACTCCCGAGCCAGCGTCGCGGGGTCGTCGTGCAGAGCGAGTGGCGCTGGTCACCGTCGACCGCCGCCCTCGGCGACGTCGCCGAGGGCCTCGACGGGCACCCGCTCCTCACGCCGCGGACCGTGTCGGGTCTGTTCGGCGAGGTGCCGGTCGAGCGCACCGGGAGCCGACCCACCGTGCGCCGCCTCGCGTCGATCCGATCCACCGCGCTGCCGGTCGATCCGGCCGTCCTGCGGGCGACCCGCGAGCGGGTCGACGCGTTCGCTGCGTTCGCCGGCAACGGACCGACGACCCGCAGGGCCCAGGAGCACGTCCTCGTCGCACCGTCCTCGACGTGGGGTGCGCGGGCGGGCGCCGCGCAACTCGACGCCGCCGACGCCACCATGGACGAGTTCATCGCCAAGGTGCGCGCGCCCGTGTCCCGCACGCTCACCCTCACCTCGCGCACCGGGGTCGTGCCGCTGTCCTTCCAGAACGACACCGGTCAGGCCCTGCAGGTGCGGCTGCGGCTGCGCAGCGACCGACTCACCTTCCCGGACGGGAAGGAGCAGATCCTCGATCTCCCACCGAACAACACGACGGTGAAGGTGCGCGTGAACACCACCTCGCCCGGTTCGTTCCCGCTCCTGCTGTCGGTGACCTCCGTCGACGGCCGCATCGTCATCGAGCGGACCCGGATCACCGTGCGCTCGAGCGTCGTGAGCGGTATCGGGATCGCGCTCACTGTGACGGCGGGCGTGTTCCTCCTCGTGTGGTGGGTCACCCACTGGCGCCGCACCCGCCGGCGGCGCGTCGAGGTCGACGCATGAACGACCCGGCCTCCCGACCCGTCGAGGCGGCGCCGCGTCGGCAGCTCGCGCGCAGCGGGATCGCGGTCGCCGCCGGCACGGCACTGTCACGGGTCACCGGGTTCCTGCGGGTCGCCGCGCTCGCGGCCCTCGGGTTCGCCCGGCTGACCGACGTCTACAACATCGCGAACTCGACGCCCAACATCGTCTACGAGCTGCTGCTCGGCGGCATCCTCACCGCGTCCCTCGTCCCGCTATTCGTCGAGTACCACCAGCACGACGACGACCGGGCGGCGGACGCGATCACCACCGTCGCCCTCGTCGCCCTGGTGACGGTGTCGGCCCTCGGGGTCCTGTTCGCTCCGGTCATCGCCGACGTGTACACGTCGCAGCTCTCCGGCGACGTCGCCGCGCAGCGCGAGCTCATGACCGACCTGCTCCGGATGCTCATGCCGCAGATCCTCTTCTACGGGATGACCGCGCTCCTCACCGCCATGCTGAACGCGCGCCGGCGCTTCGCCGCGGCCGCCTTCGCACCGGCCCTCAACAACATCATCGTCATCGGCGTGCTGCTCGCCCTGCCCGGTCTGGCACCGGGTCGCGAGACCGTGCCGAGCGTGCTCGACCACCCGGCCGAGAAGTGGCTCCTCGGACTCGGGACGACGCTCGGCGTCGTGGTCATGACGGTCGTCCTCTGGCCCGCACTCCGCCGGGCCGGCGTGCGCATCCGCTGGGCGTTCGACCTGCGGCACCCTGCGGTGCGACGCCTCGCCCGGCTCTCCGGGTGGACGGTCGGGTACGCGATCACCAACCAGATCGCGTTCTGGGTCGTGCTCGTGCTGTCGTACCGGACCTCGGGCGACACCTCCTCGTACCTCGCCGCGTTCACGTTCTTCCAGCTCCCGCACGGTCTGTTCACGGTGTCGGTGATGACCGTCGTCGGCCCCGAGCTCGCGCGCGCCGCGATCGCGCGTGATGAGGTCGCGTTCCGGCGGCGCTTCGCGTCGGGCCTGCGGGTCATCGCGCTCGTCGTGGTGCCCGCCGGCGCCCTCATGGTCGTGCTCGCCCGTCCGATCATCACGGGCGCACTCGACTACGGGAACTTCACCGCCGCCTCCGTGACCACGACCGCGGGCACGTTGGCCTGGTTCGGGGTCGGGCTCTTCGCATTCTCCGCGTACCTGTACACAGTGCGCGGGATGTACGCGCACCTCGACACGCGCACACCGTTCCTCGTGAACCTCCTCGAGAACGCGCTCAACATCGGCCTCGCAGTGGTGCTGTACCCGCGCCTCGGCGTCCGGGGGCTGGCGATCTCGTGGAGCGTCGCGTACTCCGTGGCGGCGATCGTGGCCTGGGTGCTCCTCGACCGTCGGCTCGGCGGCCTCGAGGGGCGCCGGACCCTCGGGGTGCTCGGCCGGGTCGCCGTCGCCACCGCGGTCGGTGCCGCCGTGGCGTGGGGGGTCGACCGGGTCATCGATCCGACGAGCGCACCGGCGGCGATCCTCACGGTGGTGGCCGGTGGGGTCACCGGCCTCGCGGTCGCAGTGGGCGGCGCGGCGGCTCTCGGGGTCCCGGAGATCGCGGAACTCCGCACGACACTCACCCGCGGCCCCCGTCCGGGTGGTATGACGTCCGGGTGAGCGGATCGTTCCCGAACGATCGGACCCGACCGGGCGCACGCCCCGACCTCGAGAGGGAGACCCCGTGACCATCCGCATCGTCACCGACAGCGCCTGCGACCTCCCCGAGGATCTCGTCCGGGACCACGGCATCGCGGTCGTGCCCCTCAGCATCACCTTCGGCGACGAGACGCTCGTCGACCGCGAGCAGCTCAGCGTCGACGACTTCTGGGCGCGCCTCACGACCATGAAGGGGGTGCCCCAGACCGCAGCACCGTCGATCGGCGCGTTCGAGCAGGCGTTCCGGACGCTGATCGCCGAGGGTGCGACCGGCATCGTGTGCGTGAACCTCGCCTCGGCCCTCTCCGCGACGATGCAGTCGGCCGAACTCGCGGCCCGCTCGGTCACCGAGGTGCCGATCGAGGTCATCGACTCCGAGAGCGCCACGATCGGCACAGGGCTCATGGCCCTCGCCGCCGCCCGCCTCGCCGAACAGGGCGCCGACCTCGCCACGGTCGCCGCGGCGGTCCGCAGCCAGGTCGCGCGGACCCGCCTCTTCGGTGCCCTCGACACCCTCGAGTTCCTCAAGCGCGGCGGTCGGGTCGGCGCAGCGAAAGCCCTCCTCGGCGAGGTCCTCTCGGTCAAGCCGTGCATCACCGTCCGCGGCGGGAAGATCGACGAGGCCGGTAAGGTCCGCACGCGCTCGAAGGCGCTGGCCTGGCTGCTCGCCGCGCTCGACGAGGCCAAGGACCCCGAACTCCTCATGGTGTTCCACGGCCTGGCCGACGACGCCCCGGAGTTCGCCGCCCAGGTGCAGGCGCGCTTCCCCGGCGTCGAGTTGGTGACCGGGGTGCTCGGTCCGGTGGTCGGCACCCACACCGGGCCCCGCGCCATCGGCGTGGGCTGGGTCGAGTCCGCCTGACGGACCCCGGTGGTGCGCGCCGTCTACCGTCGGTGACCGCATGGACGCCGACGACACGCTCCCCTTCGGCGACGCCACCGACGACGCGGTCGTCGCCATGCTCGACGGCCGTCTGGCCGCGTTCGCCGCCACCCACGACACCACCGAGGCCGAGGCGCGCGAGCGACTCGAACGGTGGTCGGGACTCGGTCCACGCATCTCCACCGTCGTCGCGGCGCGGCGGGG
>JBJTWK010000045.1:0-24142 GCA_046081705.1 Actinomycetes bacterium
GCCGGAGCGGGCGTAGCGCGGCACGTGGGCGACGAGCTCGGCGCGGTGCGGGAGGTAGGTCACCGGGAGGTCCGGGTGCGCGTCGAGCACCGCGCGCAGGACGAGCCGACCGGTGACCCCCGGGATGGGTTCCTCGCTCGCCCCGCAGACGTCGGTGAGCACGAGGTGGTCGACCCCCTCGAACGCGTCCGCGAACTCGCGCCACATGAGCTGGGTCCGCTTGTACCGGTAGGGCTGGAACACCGCGACGATCCGGGTCCAGTCGCCCTCGTGCGCCGCGGCGAGGGTCGCGCGGATCTCGCTCGGCAGGTGCGCGTAGTCGTCGACGTAGGTGACGCCGTCGCGCTCGCCGCGGTACTGGAACCGACGGGACACCCCGCTGAAGCCCGCGAGCGCGTCGCGCACCGTGTCGAACGGGACGCCGAGCGTCATGGTGAGGGCCGCCGCCGCGGTGGCGTTCTGCGCGTTGTGGGAGCCGAGGAGCGGCAGCGCGATCTCCCCGACCGAGGTGCCGTGGCGCAGCAGGGTGAACCGCGAGCCGCCGTCCCCGGGGCGGTAGTCGACCGCCCGGAACGCCGCGTCCTCCGCCCAGCCGTAGGTGATCGCTCGCGGGTGCACGGCGGCCATGCGGGCGGTCACCGGGTCGTCGGCGCAGAGCACGACGGGTCCGGCGACGTGGTCGGCGAAGACCGCGAAGGCCGCCTCGAGGCGCTCCATGGTCCCCCAGTACCCGAGGTGATCCTCCTCGACGTTCGTGATGATGGCGGCGTCGAGATCGAACTTGAGGAACGAACCGTCGCTCTCGTCCGACTCGACGACGAGCCACGCACCGGTGTCCATCGCCGCGTTGGTCCCGACCTCGTGGAGTTCACTGCCGATCACGAAGGACGGATGCAGCCCGGCGGCGCGCAGGATGAGCGTCACCATCGACGAGGTCGTGGTCTTGCCGTGCGTGCCCGCGACGCCGATGCCCCGCCGGGCCGCGACGACCCCGGCGAGCGCGTCCGACCGGTGGTACACGTGGATCCCCCGGGCCTCGGCCGCCGCGACCTCGACGTTCGTGCGCGGCACGGCCGTCGAGATCACGACCGCGTCGCACCCGTCGGGGACGTTCTCGGCCCGCTGCCCGACCGTGCAGGTGACCCCGAGCAGTTCGAGGCGATCCATGCGCCGGTTCGGCGCGAGATCGGTCCCCGACACGGTGTGTCCGAGCTCGGCGAGGACCGCGGCGAGCGCGCTCATGCCGTGCCCGGCGACCCCGACGATGTGGATCGTGCGCGGCGCGGCGAGGTCGAGCCGACCGGATCGTTCAGGTGCGGGCACCGGCCACCTCCTCGACGAGGTCCGCGAGCCGATCGGCGGCGTCCGGGCGGGCGAGCGACCGGGCGGCCGCACCCATGCGGGCCAAACGGTCGGGGTCGGCGAGCAACGGGGTGACGAGCGCGTCGAGGGCCTCGGACGCGCAGTCCCGGTCCGCGAGCAGCACGGCGCCGCCCGCGTCGACGAGGGCCTCCGCGTTGCGGGTCTGGTGGTCCCCGGCCGCCCCCGACCACGGCACGAGCACGGCCGGCACCCCCGCCGCCGCGAGTTCGGCGACGGTGACCGCCCCGGCGCGGCACACGGCGAGCGAGACCTCCGCGTACAGGCGTTCCATGTGCTCCTCGTACCCGACGAGGTCGTAGACGAGCGCGTCGTCCGGGTGACGCCGTGCGGCGAGGTCGGCCCGGCACGCGTCGATGAACCGCGGCCCCGCGACGTGGTGGATCCGGACGTCGGTCCGGTCGCGCCAGCGCGTCGCGAGCCCGAGCGTCGCGTCGTTCACCCGACCGGCCCCGAGGCTCCCGCCGACCACCCCGAGCAGCGGCCGCACGGCGTCGGGCCGTCGCGCGACCGTGGTGACGCCGACCCGCACCGGGTTGCCCGTGAGGACGGCGCGCCGCAGCGGGGTGCCCGGCAGGGAGATCGCCGCCCGCGCCCCGAGTCGGACCGCGACGCGGTTCACGAGCCCGGGTCCCGCGTTCTGCTCGTGCACGACCACCGGGACGCCGAGGACGCGGGCCGCGAGCACGCACGGTGCCGACGCGTAGCCGCCGACCCCGACCACCACGACCGGGCGCCGGACGAGGAAGGCCCCGACCATCCGCAGGGTCCCCGCGACGAACGCGAGCACCGCCCCGAGGCTCCGCAGCACGGCGCCCGGGGTCCGCCCGCGGTCGAGGCCGCGGAGCGTGAGGAGGGTGAGCGCGTACCCGGCCTCGGGGACCACCCGGGCCTCGAGGCCGCGGCGTGCGCCCACGAACCGGAGATCCCCGGCCGGCCGGCCGCGTGCGACCAGTGCGTCGGCGAGCGCTAGGGCCGGGTAGACGTGGCCGCCCGTCCCGCCGCCCGCGATGACGATCGACGCGGCGCGCGGCCGCGGGGCCGCGGGGCTCACCGCGCCCTGCTCGGCTTCGCCTGCCGCGCGATGTTGGCGAGGATGCCGGCCGCCAGGAGCATGAGGACCAGCGACGATCCCCCGTAGGACAGGAACGGGAGCGTGAGGCCGGAGACCGGGAAGATGCCGACGACCATGCCGATGTTGATCATGGCCTGGAGGAGCACGGTGAGGGTGAGCCCCACCGCGAGCAGCTGGCCGAAGCGGTCGGGCGCGCGGCGGGCGATCTGGAACCCGAGCCAGCCGAAGGCGGCGAAGCACCCGATGACGAACACGCAGCCGACGACCCCGGTCTCCTCGCCGATGACCGCGAAGATGAAGTCTTTGTACGCGACCGGGAGGAAGCCCCACTTCGCGGTGCTCGAGCCGAGGCCGGTGCCGAACCAGCCGCCGATCGCCAGGGAGGTCGACGACGCGATCGACTGGTACCCGGTGTTGAGCGGATCGCGCCACGGGTCCATGAAGATGAGGAGCCGCTGGCGCCGGAAGGGCTTGGCGAGCGCGTAGGCGACGAGCGCCGCGCCGGCCGCCCCGGCACCGACGAGCCACCGGCCCGGTACGCCGGCGACGAACATCACGCCGGCGACGAGCCCGACGATCACGAGCGTGGAGTCGAAGTCCGGCTCCTTCATGACGAGCATCGCGATCAACCCGGTCACGAGCCCGATCGGCACGAGCGTGCGGTGGAAGCTCGACAGTTCCCCGGCCTGCTCCCGCTTCGCGAGGAAGGCGGCGAGCACGATCGCCAGCGGGAGCTTGATCGCCTCGGACGGCTGGAAGGTGGTGAACCCGAAGTCGAGCCAGCGCCGGGCGCCACCCGAGTACACGCCGGCCCCCGTGAGCACGAGCATGCAGAGCAGGGTGGCGACGCCGAGGCCGATCGCGCCGATCCCGCGCAGGCGGCGGTAGTCGATCCGGGCCGCGATGATGTAGAGGATCGCGCCCCCGGTGAGGAAGAGCACGTGGCGGGCGACGTAGCGGAACGGGTCGCCGCCCTCGTCGATCGACGCCACCGAGGACGCACCGAACACCATCACCGTGCCGAAGATGCAGAGCGCGGTCACCACGACGGCGAGCCACGCGCTCCAGGGCGTGCCGCCGCGCCGGGTGACGAACGCGGGCAGCGCACGGCGGGCGGCGCGCGAGGTCGCCGGGCTCGTCCGAGGCGTCGCGGGCCGTCGGGTCCGGGTGGTCGCCGTCACGGGGTCCGCTCCGCGATCAGCGCCTCGACCTCGGACCGGAAGTCGTCGCCGCGCTCCTCGTAGGACCGGTACCAGTCGAAGGAGGCACAGGCCGGGGAGAGGAGGACCACGTCGCCCGGGGTCGCGAGGTCCAACGCGGCCCGGACCGCCGCCCGCATCGAGTCGGCCCGGACCGTGGGCACGGTGCCGGCGAACGCCACCTCGACCTCCCCCGCCGCATCACCGATGGCCACCACCCCGACGAGGCGGTCCGCCGCGCCGCGCAGCACTCCGAGGTCGAGTCCCTTGTTGCGACCCCCCGCGATGAGCACCGATCGATCGAAGCCGGCGAGGGCCGTCAGCGTGGCGTGGGGATTGGTCGCCTTCGAGTCGTCGATGAACCGCACGCCCCGAGTCTCCCCGATGGGCTCGACCCGGTGGTGGAGCCTCGTGGCCGACCGCAGCGCGGCGCGGACACCGTCGGGGGTGGCCCCGAGTTCGAGCGCGGCGGCGCTCGCCGCGAGGGCGTTCGCGAGGTCGTGCGGCGCGCGCATCGGGAGATCGGTCACCGCGAGGATCGGCTCGCCGTCGGCGGTGACGAGGTGGTCGTCGACGATGCGGTACCCCTCGGTGACGTCCGGGGCGGTGGAGCAGGCGACCCGGCGCCCCGGCGCCCCGGCGGCGAGCCGGGCCACGACGGGGTCGTCGGCGTTGTACACGAGCAGGTCGTCGGGTCCCTGGGACCGGAAGCACCGGGCCTTGGCCTCGGCGTAGGCGTCGAACGACCCGTGCCAGTCGAGGTGGTCGTCCGCGACGTTGAGCAGCACCGCGACGCGGGGCGCGAAGGTCGCAGTCGTCGTGTGGAGCTGGAACGAGGACACCTCGGCGACGAGCACGTCCATGGGTCGGCGGACCGCGTCGAGCAGCGCCCACCCGATGTTGCCGGCCGCCGGGGCGCGTCGCCCGGACGCCTCGAGCATCGCGGCGATGAGGGTGGTGACCGTCGTCTTGCCGTTCGTACCGGTGACCACGCAGACCGGGACGCCCGCCGCCTCCACCGCGAGGTCCACGTCACCGCGCACCGGGACGCCCGCGGCCGCCGCGGCCTCGAGCGCGGGGTGACCGGGCGCGACCCCCGGGCTCGGGACGACGAGATCGCTCGCGCCGACCAGGTCCGGCCAGGCCGCCGGGTCCGGCGCCTCGACGACCGTGGCCCCCGCGGCGCGCACGTCGGCGGCCCGATCCGCGTAGCCGGGCTGTCCGGGCCGTTCCTCCACGACCGTGACCGAGTCCCCGTCGGCGAGGAGGGCACGCGCGGTGGCGACGCCCGTCATGCGCAGGCCGACCACGAGCACGCGCCGGCTCATCCGACGAGCCCCGGGATGCGGAGGAAGTCCGCGTAGAAGAGCCCGAGGCCCAGCGCCATCGCGAAGCCGGCGAGGATCCAGAACCGCACGACGACCGTCGACTCCGGCCACCCGAGGAGCTCGAAGTGGTGGTGGATCGGCGACATGCGGAAGATGCGCCGCTTGAACCCGCGGAACGAGATGATCTGGAGGATCACGCTCCCCGTCTCCATGACGTAGAGACCCCCGAGGATCGGGAGGAGCAGGATCGTCTGGGTGAGGATGGCGAGGCCACCGAGGGCCGCACCGAGCGCGAGGGCGCCCGTGTCCCCCATGAAGATCCGGGCCGGGAGCGCGTTCCACCACAGGAACCCGACGCACGCGCCCATCATCGCCGCCGCGATGACGGCGAGGTCAATCTGCTGCGCCGCGACGAGGTTGTAGGCCTCGGGGTGCCGGAACTGCGTGAAGGCGACGACGATGAACGCCGCGAACACGAGGGCCGCGGATCCGGCGGCGAGGCCGTCGAGGCCGTCGGTGATGTTCACCGCGTTCGACGACGACACGACCACCATGATCGCGATGACGACCCAGAGCCAGCCCGCGATCTCGAAGTCGAAGGCCCGGGTGAAGGAGAGCCGGGTCGCCGTACCGACGAACCACAGCGCCAACAGGGAGAAGCCGCCCGCGACGAGGTACTGCCCGGCGAGCTTGCCCCGCTTGCGCAGGCCGAGGTTGCGGGAACGACGCACGCCGAGCCAGTCGTCGAGGAGTCCGACGAGCGCCATCCCGATGATGAGGAACCACAGGGCGAGCGCCGTGTCGGCGAACTTGATCGCCTCGGTCCGGATGTGGGCGACGAGGTAGGCGACGAAGGCGGCCGCCACGATCGCGATCCCACCCATCGTCGGCGTGCCGGCCTTGGCCTCGTGGGGGTGCGCGACGGGTCCGTCGTCGCGGATCGCCTGCCCGATGCTGCGGCGCTGCAGGAACCGGATGAGGAACGGCGTGGCGAGCACACAGAGGAGGAAGCTCGTGGCGACGGCGATGAGCACGGCGATCACGCGGCGGCCTCCAGCAACGTGGCGGCCACCCGCTCGAGCCCGACCCGGCGCGAGGCCTTGACGAGCACGGCGTCGCCGGCGACCGCGTGGTCACTGACCCACGACGCCGCGGCCGCCGCGTCGGCCACCCGGACGACCGCGGCCCCGGCCGCCTCCGCCGCATCGGCGAGCGGCGCGGCCCCGTCGGACGGCACGACGACGATCACGTCGATGCCGAGGCCCGCGGCCAGCGCGCCGAGGCGCCGGTGCTCGGCCTCACTGTGATCCCCGAGTTCGAGCATCGCGCCGAGCACGGCGATGCGGCGCTCGGCCGGGAGCCGGACGAGCGAACGCAGCGCCGACTCCATCGCGCCCGGGGACGCGTTGTACGCGTCGTTCAGCACGGTGATCCCGCGCGCGGAACGGGCGAGCTCCATGCGCCAGGCCGCGCCCGGTGCCGAGCCGAGCCCCGCGGCGACCACGTCGCCCGCCACGCCGAGGTGCAGCGCGACGGTCGCGGCCTGAGCCGCGTTGGACGCCTGGTGCTCGCCCCGGATCGCGAGGCGGACACCGTCGACCCGGCCCCACGGCGTCGCGAGGTCGAAGGCGGCGCACAGCGCGTCGTCCACGACGAGGTGCTCGATGCGCACGTCGGCCCCGCTCGCACGGCCGACCGTCACGACCGGCGCCGCGGCGCGGGCACGCAGCGTCGAGGTCGAGTCGCAGTCGGCGTTCAGCACGGCGAGGCCGTCGGCCGGTAGCGCGGACACCATCTCGCCGAGCACCTCGATGGTCCCCTCGCGACCGCCGAGGTGCTCGGCGTGGGCGAGGCCGACGTGGGTCACGATGCCGATCTCGGGCCGGGCGATCGCACACAGGTGGGCGAGGTCGCCCGGGAACCGCTCCCCCATCTCGAGCACGAGCACCTCGGTGCTCGGATCCGCACCCAGGATCGTGACCGGGAGGCCGAACTCGTTGTTGTACGACGCCGCGTTGGCGTGGACCCGCCGGCCCGGCGAGAGCGCGGCGGCGAGCAACTCCTTGGTGCTCGTCTTGCCCGCCGATCCCGCGACGGCGACGACCCGGGTCGTGGCGAGTTCCGATCGGACCGCGGCGGCGAGCGCACCGAGCGCTGCGAGCGGGTCGTCGACCACGACGCAGGGGCCCACCACCCCGTCCGGCACCCGGGCCACGAGGGCGACCGCGGCACCCGCCGCGTGGGCGTCCGCCACGAAGTCGTGGCCGTCCCGTCCGTCGACGAGCGCGACGAACCCGGCGCCCGGCGTCTGGACCCGCGAGTCGAAGTCGAACCCGTGGACGGGCGTCGCCGGATCGCCGCCGATGAGCACGCCGTCCGTGATCCCGGCGATGGAGGCGAGGGTCAGCGTCACGTCGCCCCCTCGAGCAGTTCGCGCGCGACCGCCCGATCGTCGAACGGCGTCGTGACCCCACCGACCGTCTGGCCGGACTCGTGTCCCTTGCCGGCGACGACGACGACGTCGCCGGACCGGGCCGCGTCGATGGCGAGCGCGATCGCGGCCCGGCGGTCGAGCTCGACGAGATGGCCGGCGGGCGCGTCGCGCAGACCGTCGAGCACCGCGGCGGCGATCGCCGCGGGATCCTCGGACCGCGAGTTGTCGGCGGTGAGCACGGCGAGGTCGGCGTGGCGGCCGGCGACCGCGCCCATGACGGGGCGCTTGGCCGCGTCGCGGTCCCCACCGCAGCCGAACACCACGATCACCCGCGCGCCACCCGCCAGCGCACGCGCGTCGCGCAGCACAGTCGCGAGGGCGTCCGGGGTGTGCGCGTAGTCGACGAGCAGCGTGAAGTCCTGCCCCGCGTCGACCCGTTCGAGCCGGCCCGGCACGGGGGGCGTCGCGGCGAGGCCGGCCACAATGGCGGACGGCTCGATCCCGGCCGCCAGCGCCGTGGCCGCTGCGCCGAGCGCGTTGGCCACGTTGACCCGCCCGAGCAGCTCGAGGTGCGCCGGGACCTCGATCCCCGCACCCCGGAGGCCGAGCAGGAACTCGGTGCCCCGAGGACCCGTGACGACCTCGGTCGCCGTGACGTCCGCCGGACCGTCGAGCCCGAAGGTCGTCACCTCGAGCCCCGCTCCGGTCGCCCGGGCCTCGAGGTCGACGCCGTAGGGGTCGTCGACGTCGATCGCCGCCCGCTCGGTGAACGCACGGGTGAACAGGCGCGCCTTCGCTGCGAAGTACGCGTCCATCGAGCCGTGGAAGTCGAGGTGGTCGTGCGTGAGGTTGGTGAAGCAGGTCGCGGCGAAGCGCGTGCCGTCGACCCGGTGCTGCGCGAGCGCGTGCGAGCTGACCTCCATCGCGACCGTGGTCGCGCCGCGGTCCCGCATCGTCGCGAGGAGGATCTGCAGGTCGGGGGCCTCGGGGGTCGTGAACCCCACCGGGACCTGCGTACCGTCGATCCGCGCGCCGAGCGTGCCGATGACACCGGTGCGCGCCCCGGCCGCGGTGGCGATGCTCTCGAGCAGGTGGACGACCGTCGTCTTGCCGTTCGTCCCGGTGACCCCGAGCACCCGCACCGACTCCGAGGGCCGGCCGCAGATCGCGGCGGCGACGGGCCCGACCGCGTGCCGTACCGACTCGACGACGACCTGGCTCACGTCCGGGGCGACGGGACGTTCGACGAGCAGCGCGACCGCGCCGCGCCGGGCCGCCTCGTCGACGTGATCGTGGCCGTCGGTGTTCGCACCCGGGATCGCGGCGAACAGCGCACCCGGGGTGACCCGACGACTGTCGTGGGTGATCGAGCCCACGTCCGGCGCGCCGGGGCCGAGGATGCGAATGACCTCGACGTCGGCGAGGAGGTCCGGGAGCAGCATCGTGGGTACCTAGCGGGTCGGCGGGGCGCCGGGGAGGGCGGATCGGGCGGGGGCGGCGGCCGCGGCACCCGACACGCTACCGGCGAGGGGCGTGCCGACGAGGCCGGGCCCGGCGGGCGCGGCCGGACGGGGGGTCACGAGCGGTCCGGTCACCGCCTGGCTCGGACCCTGCGGATCCCGGGTCGGTGCCACGCCGAGGCTGCGGAGCGCGTAGCCCATGATCTGCGAGAAGAGCGGACCCGACGTGCAGCCACCGCAGAACCCCTGGTCTTCCCCGACCGGTCCGTCGAGCACCACGATGGCGGCGAGGCGCGGCGCCTCGGCCGGCGCGAACCCGACGAAGGTGGCCTCAAGCTTCGCGAGCGCGTAGGCGTCCTTGCCCGCGCCCGTGACCTGGCGGGCCGTGCCGGTCTTGCCCGCGACGGTGTACCCCGCAATGGCCGCCGTCCCGCCGGTCGCCGGCGACGGGGCGACGACGTGGGCGAGCATGTCGGTGACGGTGCGGGCGGTCTCCGCAGTGACCACGCGGTCGCCCCGGGTGCGGGGCGCGGGGATCTGGTTGCCGTCCGCGTCGATGCGGGCGGCGACGAGCCGCGGGTGCACGATGCGACCACCGTTCGCGATCGTCATGTAGGCGTTGAGCACCTGCATCGGCGTGACCGACACGCCCATGCCGATGGGCTTCGTGAACATGTCCGACTCGGTCCACTGGTTCACCGGCGCGAGGATCCCCGGCGACTGCCCGGGGAACGCGATCGCCGTCGTCACGCCGTAGCCGAACGCGTGCATGAAGTACGACAGATCGGACCGTCCGAGCATCTCCGCGACCATGTGCGTGCCAACGTTCGAGGACACGGCGAGGATCTCGGTCGCCGTCATCGTCGAGGGGTGGGAGTGAACGTCGACGAGCAGGTTGTCGGAGCCGGGGATCGGGATCGAGGACCCGACGCCCGTGAGCACCTGATCGGCGGTGATCCGCCCGCGCTCGATGGCCCCGGCGAACGGGATCATCTTGCTCACCGAACCCGGCTCGTAGGTCCAGGTGAGCGGGCGGTTCTGCTCGTAGGACTTCGCCGGCCTCGCGGGCTTGCCCTTCGCAGCATCGGCGCCGACGACCGACGCGATGGCGAGCACGTCACCCGTGCGCACGTCGGCGATCACCGCCGTCCCGCCGGTCGCCCCGGTCGAGGTGACCTGCGCGAGGAGGCGCTGCTCGACCACGTACTGGAGGTCCTGGTCGAGGGTCAGCACGAGGTCCTGGCCCCGCCGCGCCGCGACGAACGCCCGGCGCGACTTCGGGATCTCCCGACCCTGCGCGTCGAACTGGGAGACGATCCGTCCCGGCTCGCCCCGCAGGATGTCGTCGTTGCCGGCCTCGAGCCCGGAGAGCGCGACGCCCTCGCGGTTGACCCCGCCGATCACCGGCGCCGCGAGATCACCGCCGCTCGTAGCGACCCGCTTCGGCTCGTCGACCATGTACACGCCGCCGAGGACGTAGAGCGATCCCGCCTCCACCGCATCGGGGTCGAGCCGCTGCACGCGACGCACGGTCGCCTCGTCGACCTGGCGGGCGAGGTAGGCGAAGCGCACCTGCGTCTCCAGGAGGCCGCGGATGCGGGCCGGGGTCATCCCGAGGACCGGGGCCATCCGCCGGGCCGCCGCCGCCGGGTCGAGGATCCGGGTCGGATCGACGACCACCTCGCCCGGATCGGCGTCGGCGAGCACGGGGATGCCGAGCCGGCGCAGCTTCCCGATGCGGGCCTCGCCCACCCCCGACGCGACGAGTTGCCGTCGGTTCCGGGTGCGCAGGATCCTCAGGACGTCACGCTGTGGCAGGTCGAGCGCACGGGCGAGCTTCGCCGCGGCGCCGACCTTGTCCTCGACCAGCGTCGGGTCCACCACGATCGTCCGGCTCGGCACCGAGATGGCGAGGTCGCGCCCGTTGCGGTCGAAGATCGTGCCACGATCGGCCGCGAGTTCGGTCGAGCGCTCCCGCTCCCCGACCGCCCACGCGAGGTAGCGCCCCCGCTCGGTCGTCTGGAGCAGGCCCATCTTCACGATGGCCGCCGCGAAGAAGAGCACGACGATGACCGTGATGGCCACGAGCCGGCGGCTCGTCGAGCGGGCCACCTCGGCCTTGGTCCGACGGCGATCGCGGGTCGGCGGGCGCCGGAGGCGGTCCTCCATCCGGGCCACGGCCTCGGCCCCGGCCGCGGCGGTCGCCGCCCCGGTCGCACGGACCAGTCGGCCGAACCACGGGTCGCGCACTGGGGCCGGTCGACGCGCCGACGGGCGCGCCGGCGTCCGGGTGGAGGAGGGTGCGCCCGCGCGGGCCGTGGAACGGGCGGTCGGGCGCGCCGTCGCGCCCGCGCCGGACCGGGTGGCGCGCCGGGCGGCCGGGGTCTCGACGCGGTCGCGGGCCGCGCGCGTCGAGGCCGGACGCGCCCCGGAGGTGCGGGTCCGGCCCGAGTCAGCCCGGTCGGTCGTTCGGTTCGGCGTGCGGGTCGAACGCGTCGAGCGCGTCACCGACCCGATCGGCGCATCGTTCACGGCACCTCGCGGCGCACGCGGCGCGCCGTCGCGCCCGCCGGCGGCGGGGCCGGGTGCGGCAGCCGACCGTCGGGACGCGTCCCGGCTCCGGGGCGGCGTCGCCGGGAGCGTCCGAACGGATCCGGCGCGCGGTTCGCGGGGGTCACGGGCGTGCGGCAAGGTGCGGCTTCACCTTCTCCCAGCCCTCGCCGAGCGTGGATGACGTTGCGGCGTCGGAGGTGCCCGAGGGGGGAAGAACACCGGGGACGCTGACGTAGCGGGGGGTCGACGCCGGCACGAGGCCGAGTCGGGTCGCCCGCTCGATGATGCGCGCCGGGGCCGTCGCCTCGGCGTGCGCGAGTCGCTCGCGCTGGTAGTCGGCCTGCGCCGCGCGGGTAAGCACCGCGAGTTCCCGGAGCCGCACCTGCTGCTGGGCGAGCTCGATCTGCAGGTACACGGCGGACCCGACGACGGCGACCACCCCCACGACCACGAGCCGGAACCGATGACCGCGGATGCGGGACCGACGCTCGGTCGCGCCGACCGCGCGCAGGCGCGGCGCCGCCGTGCGGGCGGGCCGGGCCGCGGTCGTGCGCCGGGCGGGCGCGCGCAGGGTCGCCGTCATCCGAGCCGCTCCACGACGCGCAGCAGCGCACTGTGCGCCCGGGGGTTGGCCTCGACCTCGGCCTCCGACGGCCGGACCGGCTTGCGCGTCACGAGCCGCACGATCGGGTCGGGCGCGGTCGACACGGGCAGGTCCGGACGACCGATGGTCGGGCCCCGGCCGGCCCAGGTGTTGAACCGCTGCTTGACCGCGCGGTCCTCGAGCGAGTGGTAGGCGAGGACGAGGACCCGACCCCGCGGGGCGAGGAGGTGCACCGACTCGTCGAGACCCGCCTCGAGCTGCGGCAACTCGCGGTTGACCTCCATGCGCAGGGCCTGGAACGTGCGCCGCGCGGGGTGGCCGCCCTTGCGGCGCGCCGGCGCCGGGATCGCGTCCTTGATCGCCTCGACGAGTTCGCCGGTGGTGGCGATCGGGCGACGGGCGACGATCTCGCGGGCGATCCGGGAGGCGAAGCGCTCCTCCCCGAAGGTGGCGATGATCGTCGTGAGCTCGGCCTCGTCGTACGTGTTGACGACCTCGGCCGCGGTGAGCGCCTGCGACGAGTCCATCCGCATGTCGAGGGGCGCATCGTCCCAGTAGGAGAAGCCGCGCGACCGTCGGTCCAACTGCGGGCTGCTGACGCCCAGGTCGAAGAGGATGCCCACGATGTCTCCCTCGGTCTCTCGTCGTACGGTCTCGGTGAGATCCCCGAACGCTGCGTGGACCACCCGGGCCCGCTCGCCGAACCGGCCGAGCCGCTCCCGGGCCACCGCCACCGCCACCTCGTCCCGGTCGAGACCGAGGAGTCGGAGGTCATGGCGGTGTTCGAGGAGGAGCCCGGCGTGCCCGGCCCCGCCGACGGTGCAGTCGATGACCGTGCCCGCCGGGACCGGCGCGAGGTGCTCGAGGACCTCCCGTGCCATCACCGGAAGGTGCTCGAACGCCTCGCTCACCGCTTCCTCGCCCCCGTGCGCAACGTTGCGGGATCCGTCACCCGGTCCCCCACCAGCCCTCCGGACAGCCATGCGTGCCGAACGGTTTTCTCTCCGTCGGCACTCGGCAGAAAGCGGGCGGAGTGGGGCCTTCTCCCGTGCCGCCCGGAGGGCTGGTGGTGGGCCGGACTCCGGTCCCACCTGTCAAAGGTGTCGTGCTGGTCTCGCTGGTGCTGCTGGTCGTGCACCGCCCCGTGGCGGCGTGGTGTCGTCGTGTCCGTCGTCGTTCAGATGATCCCGAGGTCGGCGAGGTCCGGCGAGGTCGCCAGGTCCTCGAGCCCGATGGCCTCCTGCTCGCGCCACCGCGCGAGGTCCCAGATCTCGATGCGTTCGTCGATCCCGACCACGATCACGTCGCGGTCGAGTCCGGCGAGTTCGCGCAGGGTCGGCGGGAGCGCGACGCGTCCCTGCCGGTCGACCTCGGCACGGCGTGAGTTGCCGATGAACGCGCGCGCCGCGTTGCGCTGGCGCGTGCCGCGGCGTGCGGCCTCGGTGACCCGGGCCCGCACCTGATCGAAGGTCGCATCCGGGTACACGGACACGCAGCGGTCCAGACCTGGTGCGACGTGGCAGCCGTCGGCGAGGCCGGCGCGGAAGTCGACGGGCATGACGACCCGTCCCTTCGCGTCCAGGGAGTGCTGGTAGCTCCCCTCGAAGCCCTTCGCCATCGGTCCCCGCCTCGTCACGTCCGCGGGCCCCGACCGGTGGCCCGCTCCTCGCCGCCCCTCCCCCGCGGTCCCCGGCGGACCGGGCGGCGGAGGGATCCGGCGATCCCCTCGGGCGAGACCTTAGGCACCACTTTTCGCCCTTGTCAACCATCCTGCACCACTTTCCCCCACCACAGCCGGCGAGGCCGGTACCCTGCGGCGGTGCGGTTGCCCGGGCGCCTGGCCCTCTTCTCGGTCGGCGTGCTCGTGGGCGGGGCCTCGGTGGGCCTGCTCCTGCGGGCGGAACTCGGCGTCTCCTCCTACGACGTCCTGAACTCCGGACTCGCCGGCACGATCGGGATCCCGGTCGGGACGGCGTCGTGGATCGTGAGCGCGGCGGCGATCCTCATCGCCGTGGCGCTCGGCCGTCGGCCCGGCCCCGGGACCATCGTCTCGATGGTCGGCTTCGGGGCGATGATCAACCTCGTCCTCGCCCGGGTCGACACGCCCGCCTCACTCGCCGTGCGAGGGGTGTGGCTGGCCGGGGCCCTCGTCGGACTGTGGACCGGCATCGCCCTCACCGTCGTGGCCCGCCTCGGCGCGAACCCACCCGAGGAGCTCATGCTCGGCCTCGTCGGCCGGGGCCTGTCGGTGCGGGCGGCCCGCTGGGGCATCGAGGCGGTGTTCCTCGCGATCGGGGTGGCGCTCGGCGGTCAGGTCGGGCTCGGCACCGTGATCATCGCGGCGTGCACCGCACCGGTGCTCGGCCTCGTGCTGCCACCCCTCGAACGGCGGCTGCACGAGCCCGTCCACGTCGAGATCTTCCCGGCGCCCTAGACGCCCGGCGCCTACCCGTCGACGTGGTGGCCCCGGCGGCGGGCCTCATCACGGCACCACCGGAGGTACGACACGACGTCGGCCGCCGCGGGCGCGGCGTCGCGGCCG
This sequence comes from Actinomycetes bacterium, assembly GCA_046081705.1. Taxonomy (GTDB): domain Bacteria; phylum Actinomycetota; class Acidimicrobiia; order IMCC26256; family IMCC26256; genus IMCC26256. Next base: position 14,576 of record JBJTWK010000045.1, read on the forward strand.
TACTGGGTCTCGAGCCGGAACGCCAGGTACCCCTCGTCCGGCCGCGGGAGGAACGGCGGACGGCGCCACCACCCGGCGGGCGCGAGCCGCCACGCCTGACCGATCGCCGTCGGCCAGAGCGAAGGGTGGGCCAGCACGGCCGTCACGATCGGACCGACGCCCGGCGACGCCGACGCGCTCACGGTCCCGTCCGCCGGAGGCCGTCGACGAAGTCGTCGCGTTCGCGCTCGAAGGTCTCGATCTCGGCGGCCACCTCCGCCGCGTAGGTGTCGACCGCGACGAAGAGCGCCAGTTGGCCGTGCGAGAGCGCGTCGAGGATCTGACCGTCGTCGCGGCACGCCCAGACCTGGTCGCCGTCGGTCACGACGCGGAGCCCGGTGACGTCCTCCCCCGCCTCGAGCAGGTGACCGATGGCGCGACGCACACGGGTCGGGCTGAGCCCGGAGGCCAACAGCGCGCCGACGACCCGCAGCGCGACGAGGTCACGGAACGCGTAGCGGGCCGGTCGACCGGTCGGCACCACGAGGCCGGAGCGCGCCCAGTACGCGACCTGCGAGGGCGTGGTGCCGGTCAGGCGCGCCGCCTGCGCCGCGGTGAACCCCATCGACGCGGATCAGTCGTCGTCGGACGGGCGACGGAGGCGACCCGCCATGCCCGAGAGCGGACCCGTCCGCAGCGAGCCGCCGAGGCTCTGGAGTCCGGCCCGACCCATCGCCCGGGCGTTGCGCTCGATGACGAGCAGCGAGCCGAGCATCACGAGGAAGCCGACGACCCCGAGCAGCAACACTTGGGTGAAGGTGAGCACGAGGAGCACGAGGCCGGCGATGAACCCGAGGACCGCCCACCGGATGGTGCGCGCCGCGTGCCGGTACAGGGTGGTCTCGGAGACCTGCTGCACGAGGGCGGGATCGGTCGCGGTGAGGTTCGCCTCGATCTCCCGCAGGATCCGCTGTTCTTCCTCGGAGAGCGGCATCGGCCTCGTCACCTGATCGTCTGCGACCACCGGCGGCGCCGGCGGCGATGGGAACGATGCTACCGGAGGTCCTCTCGGGTCCGGCACGCGACCCGGAGGCAGTCTCGCACGCCCGGGGCCCGTCGCTCAACGGCGCGTTCCGGACGCATCAACCCCCGAGGACCAGCGCCCGACCCCCGGCGTCCGAGGACCGGTACGCCAGATCCACGACCCGGTGGGCGGCCAGGGCGACCTCGACGTCGGGGAACCCGGCCTCCTCCGGGAGGTCGGTGTCGAGCCCGCGGAGGAAGGCGAGGCTCGGCTCCGCGTACTGCGCCAACTGCTTCGCGAGCACCTCCGGGATGGTGAAGCGTCCGACCCACTCGGGGGGCGTCCCGAGGATCGTCGCCGTGCCGTCCGAGGTCTCGACGTGGAGTGGGCCCAGGTGGTCGTCCTCCGTCCAGAGCAGCGCGTCCTCGCAGAACACCTCGAGTCGCCGGGTCGACGGTCGGGTCGTCACCTGGTGCCAGACGCTCACGATGGTCGCCCGGTGGGAGTCGTAGTCGAGCGTCACGGTCGCGGTGTCCTCGATGCCCGGGTACCCGAAGGTGGACGACACGCGCCCGGTCACCGCGGTCGGGAGTCCGCCGAGCATCCAATGGAGCAGGTCGACGTCGTGGATCGAGTGCTCGATGAGGGTCCCGCCCCCGGCCCGATCGACGTCGCTGCGCCAGGTCGATCCGTACATGCCCTGGATCGGGAAGTACTGGTCGTCGCGCAGGATGGTCGCCATCGGCCGCCCGTACCGACCGCTGGCGACCGCCTCGGCGACCGCTCGGAAGACCGGTGCGTGCCGGAGCACGAGGCCGACCTGGTGCGGCACCCGCCGCAGGTCGTCGGCGATCGCCTCGCACTCGCCGAGGGTCGGGGCGAGGGGCTTCTCGCAGAAGACCGGCAGCCCGCGGTCGGCCGCGGCACGCACGGCCTCGCGGTGGGCCGCGGTCCAGGTGCAGACCCACAGGACGTCGGACGCGTCGGCGAGCGCCTCGAGGTCCTCGAACACCTCGGCGCCGTGGTGGCGCGCCTGCTCCGCGGCGCGGGTCGGATCGGTGTCGAGGGTGCCCGTGATCGCCGCGTCGATGAGACCGGCCCGGGCGAGTTGGCCGAGCGCGAGCGAGTGCACGGTGCCGATGTGCCCGCACCCGACGAGTCCGATGCGTCTCATCCGCGCCCGCTCCCCTCCCCGCGGCGTTCGTCGCCGCGCGTGCCGTCGGGGTCGCCGTCGGCGAGCGGACCGTACGGCGAGCCCGCCCGACCGGTGCGCAGCCGCCCGCGATCGGTGTGGGCCGCCGCCCCGAGCGCGTCGGATCCGAACCGCTCGCGGACTGCGTCCACCGCGAGCTCGAGGGCCCGCCGCTCGGCGCGCACCTCGAGCGCGTCGGGGCTCGCGAACGACAGCTGCTCGGCCTCACCCCCCGGCTCCCGGAGACCGGAGACCGACACCCCGAGCAACCGGACCCCACCGCCGAGGTCCAGCCCGGCCAGCAGGGGCCGTGCGACCGCGCCGATGTCGGCGGCGAGGTCGGTCGCCACCTCGACCGTTTGGGCCCGGGTCACGGTGCGGAAGTCGTGGTACCGGACCTTCACCTGCACCGTGCGGCCGACCAACCCCGCGGCGCGCAGCCGGGAGGCGACGCGGTCGACCATCCGGTGCAGCTCCCGTTCGAGGTCGGCGCGGTCGGTGCGGTCGACCGAGAAGGTCTCCTCGTGCCCGATCGACTTGACCCCCCGTCCCGGCTCGACCGCGCGGTCGTCCCGGTTCCAGGCCAGCGCGTGCAGGTGACGACCGGCGCCCTCGCCGAGCGCAGCGACGAGGGTGGCCTCCGGCAGCGCAGCGAGGTCGCCGATCGTCACGACGCCGAAGCGCTCGAGCCGCTGGTGCGTGGCCGGGCCGACACCCCAGAGCCGCCGCACCGGGAGCGGATGGAGGACATCGCGTTCGGTCCCCGGCTCCACGATGCGCACCCCGTCCGGCTTCGCGAGATCGCTCGCGATCTTGGCCAGCATCTTCGTCGTGGCACCCCCGACCGACGCGGTGAGCCCGACCTCGGTGCGGATCCGAGCCCGCAGGTGGTCGGCGATCGCCCGCGGGTCGCCGTGGATGCGCCGGGCCCCGGCGACATCCATGAACGCCTCGTCGAGCGAGAGCGGCTCCACGAGCGGGGTCACCGAGCGCATGATCGCCATCACGGTGCGGCTCGCCGCCTCGTACGCGTCGAAGCGGGGTGCGACGAAGACCGCGTCCGGACAGAGGCGGCGCGCCCGGACCGACGGCATCGCCGAGTGCACCCCGAACGCCCGGGCCTCGTAGGACGCGGCGGCGACGACCCCGCGATCCGCCGTGCCACCCACGATCACGGGCCGACCGCGCAGGGTCGGATCGTCACGTTGCTCCACCGAGGCGAAGAACGCGTCGAGGTCGAGGTGGAGGAACGTCGGATCGGTGCGCACGCGGACCCGATCAGAGGACGCGCACGGCCGTGAGCGCGTCGAGCGAGCGCCCCCGGACCTCGTACCGGTACGCGCGCGGCGCGTCGCCCGGCCACCGCTCGACCAGCCACTCGGCGAGCGGTTCGCGCACCCACGGGAAGCAGCCCTCGAGGTGGGCGTCGAGGTCGTCCGGCCCGACGTAGGCCGCGCGGTCCACGATGCCGTCCGGGTCGTCGATGGTGATCGTGCCGTCGACCGTGCGCGCGAGGTGCACCTCGCAGTGCATCACCCACCCGAGGTCGAGCGAGGTCGCGGTCACCTCGTAGAGCAGGCCGCCCCATGCGGTCACGCGCAGGCCGGTCTCCTCCTCCACCTCCCGGGCGAGGCCGTGGAGCACGCTCGCGTCCTCCGGATCGATCACCCCGCCCGGCGTGCTCCAGTCGTGGGAGCCGTTGCGGCGGAGGTTGCGGACCAGCAGCAGCCGATCACCGTCGACGACGACGGCGCCCGCGACCCGGAACCGGTGCCCCTCCACGCCGCCGAGTGTGGCACGCCCGACCGGGGCGCGCCCGACGGCACCACGACGGGTCCGATGCGCACCGCCGTGCGTACACTCCCCCGTCGTGACGTCCCCCGAACCCCCCGTCTTCGACACCGGACCCGGGCCCGGCAAGGGCGCGTTCATCATCGCCTACGCGCTCACCGTCGCCAGCGGCGTCCTCGGCGCGGTGATCGGGTACGGCCTCGTCGAGGTCCAGACCGAGGGCGACCGCGGCGTGTGGCTCGCGCTCGGCGCGCTCATCGGCGGGATCGCCGCCGCCGGCGGGGTCGGCGTCGTCGCCGTGCTCACCCTGCGGGCGATGGCCGAGTGGCGCCGCCCGCGCCCCTGAGTCGGCGCGCGGTCCCTCAGCCGAGCCGCAGCCGTCGGAACGCCTCGGCGTGCGCGACCCCGACCTCGACGCCGACCGAGGCGGCGCGCTCACGCACGACCTCGGGCACCCAGTGCGACTCGTCGCCGACCTGGCTGACGTGGCATGCGAGCGCGGCGACCTTGCGGTCGACGGTCGCGGTGATGTCGACCCACGCATCGGGGACCAACGTGCCGGAGCACAGCACCTCGTCGACCCGGTGCGCAGCGAGCCCCTCGGCGATCTGCTCCGCGAAGTAGTGCGGGTTGGCGGCCGCCGGCGCGACCGCGTCGAGCGCCAGGAGGCCCGTGACCCGGTGGTCCCGATGGTTGAAGTAGCGGTCGCCGAAGAAGAACGCGGTGGGATCGGGGCACAGCACGACCTCGGGTCGCAGCTCCCGCACGTGCCGCACGATCGCGGCCCGCGCCTCCCGTGTGTCCTCGATCTCACCGTCCGGGTACCCGAGGTGGAGGGTGCCGGCGAGTCCGAGCGCCGCGGTCGCCGCCTCGGTCTCGGCCCGGCGTCGGGCGGCCACCGCGGCCGGATCGGCGGCCGGATCGTCGCTCCCCTTGTCGCCCCGGGTCGTCACGAGCACCCAGACCTCGGCGCCGGCCTCGGCCCACCGGGCAAGCGTGCCGCCCGCCGAGACCTCGGGATCGTCGGGGTGCGCATACACCGCGAGGGCACGGCGGGGCACGGCGGTGAACTCGAGCATGCCGGTACGGTACCGCTCGGCCCGATCCCTGCGACGAGAGGGTGTGCGCACCCGTGAACGACCACCTCGGCCACGACCACCTCGACGGCGGCGTGCTCGATCCCGAGCGGTTCGAGATCGACGCGACCACTGTGCGCGGGTTCCACCAGGAGTACGTGCACGAGGGGAGCGGTGGCGTCCCCCTCGTGTGCGTGCACGGCTGGCCCGAGACGAAGCGGATCTGGTGGCGGGTGATCGAGCCGCTGGCCGACGCGGGGTTCGAGGTGATCGTCCCGGACCTGCGCGGCTTCGGTGACTCGGAGCTCGGACCCGACGGGTTCCACGACGTCCCGGCCCACGCGGCCGACCTGTACGCGCTCGTCCACGACCACCTCGGGCACGAACGCGTCGTCCTCGCCGGCGGCGACCTCGGCGGCCCGGTGATCCAGGAGCTCTCGCTCCGGCACCCCGAGTGGGTCGACCGCATGGTGCTCTTCAACTCGCCGCTGCCCCACCTCAAGGGGGCCATGGACGACCTCGAGACCCGGCCACCCGACGAGGTGCTCGACTACTTCGTCCGTCAGGGCACCGATCCCGACGGCCTCGCCGCCGAACTCGACTCTGCGGCGGCCCGTCGCGCCTACATCGCCGAGTTCTACGGCCGCCGGCACTGGGCGCACCCGGGCGCGTTCACGCCCGAGGAGGTGGCCTTCATGGTCGAGCCGTTCACGAGCGCGATCCACCTGCGGGCGTCCTTCGGGGCCTACGAGGCGACGTTCTCGGAGACGGCCCGATCGGGTCCGTCGATGTTCCGGGGCCGCGTGAACCCGACCCGGACCCTCATCCTCTTCGGGACGAGCGACCACGTCATCCACCCCGACTTCGACCGCATGGCCGAGCGGGTCCTCCCGGACCACGTCGGCCCGGTGCGCCTCGACGACTGCGGGCACTTCGTACCGTGGGAGGCCCCCGAGGTCCTCGTGCGCGAGACCGTCGCGTTCTGCGCCGATCTGCTCGGCTGATCCGCGCTCAGCCGGCCCGGATCGGCCGGACGAGCCCCTCCTGCATCGCGGTGACGACGAGGCGACCCTGCTCGGTGAAGAACTGACCGGCGGCGAACCCTCGGGCTCCGCCCGCACGCGACGAGTGCTGGTGGTAGAGGAGCCACTCGTCGGCCCGGAACTCGTCGTGGAACCACATCGCGTGATCGAGACTGGCGACCTGGTACTTCGCGTCGAGGTACGACGCGCCGTGCGGGAGCATCGCGGTGTCGAGCAGCGTGAGGTCCGAGGCGTAGACGACCACGCAGACGTGCAGCAGCGGATCGGGCGGGAGCGCGCCGTTCGCCCGGATCCAGACGTCCTGCTCGGGGGGCCGGGGCGCAGGGTCGAGCCAGCCCGGGAGCATGGTCGGACGCGAGTCAATGGGCCGGTCCCGCAGCACCCAGTCCCGGAAGTCGGGTCCGAACCGGTCGGCGTAGGGCGCGAGCTGCTCCTGCATGGTCGGCAGGGTCCCGGGTGCGACGACTGCGGGCATGGCGTCCTCGTGGGCCGGACCCTCCTCCCGGGTCTGGAACGACGCGCTCAGGTTGAAGATCGCGCGCCCGTGCTGGATGGCCTTCACGGTGCGGGTCGTGAACGAACGACCGTCCCGAATGCGGTCGACCTCGTAGATGATCGGCACCGACGGGTCGCCCGGTCGCAGGAAGTACGAGTGGAGCGAGTGCACGGGTCGTCCGGGTTCCACGGTCCGGCCGGCCGCGACGAGGGCCTGACCGGCCACCTGCCCCCCGAACACCCGCTGCTGGTGCTCGTCCGGGCTCAGACCCCGGAACAGGTTCACCTCGAGCTGCTCGAGGTCGAGGAGTTCGATGAGGTCGTCGAGCGCGCTGGCCACGGCGGTCACGGTAGCCGTCGATCGCCACGCATCGAGGCGTGCCGTGCGCCACTGCGCGGGCGTGGCGTCGGGTTCACCCGAAGAACACCTCGGCCTCGGCGTAGCGCTCGGGCGGCACCGTCTTGAGCTCGGCGACGGCATCGGCGAGGGGCACCCGAACGATGTCGGTGCCGCGCAGCGCCACCATCGTGCCGAACGCACCGGCCTCGACCGCGTCGATCGCGCCGAGGCCGAAGCGGGTCGCGAGCATCCGGTCGTACGCGGTCGGCGTGCCGCCGCGGATCACGTGCCCGAGGATCGTGGCGCGGGTGTCCCAGCCGGTGCGCTGGGCGATGGCCTCCGTCACGAGGTTCCCGATGCCTCCGAGGCGAGCGTGGCCGAAGTCGTCCACCCCGCCCGCCTGGAGCGCCGGCGTGCCCTCCTTCGGCGTCGCACCCTCCGCGACGACCACGATCGACGCGTGGCGGCCGTCGCCGTGGCGTGTCTCGAGGTGACGCACGACCTCGTCGATGTCGAACGGCCGCTCGGGGATGAGCACGACGTTGGCGCCACCAGCCATGCCCGAGTGCAGGGCGATCCACCCGGCGTGGCGGCCCATCACCTCCACGACCATCACCCGGTCGTGACTCTCGGCGGTCGTGTGGAGTCGGTCGATCGCGTCGACGGCGGTCTGCACCGCGGTGTCGAACCCGAACGTGACGTCGGTGGCCGAGAGGTCGTTGTCGATCGTCTTCGGCACCCCGACGACCCGCACCCCCTCGTCACCGAGCCGGCGCGCGACGCCGAGCGTGTCCTCCCCGCCGATCGCGATGAGCGCGTCGACCCCGAGGCGGTCGAGCGTCGCCCGGACCTTGGCCGGGCCCTCGTCGGTCCGGTACGGGTTCGTGCGCGACGACAGCAGGATCGTGCCGCCGCGGGCGAGGATCCCGCGCGTCGACCCGATCGAGAGCGGGATGGTCTCGCCCTCCATCACCCCACGCCACCCGTGGAGGAAGCCGACGAACTCGTGGCCGAACTCGGCCTCGCCCTTGCGCACCACAGCGCGGATCACCGCGTTGAGGCCGGGGCAGTCGCCGCCGCCGGTCAGGATCCCGATGCGCATGGTCACTCCCTCGTGAGGCCCGTCGCAGGACCGCCGCCGACCCGGACGCCCCATCGTGCTCCATCGCGACGGCCGGCCGCGCCGTCACGGGGCCGCGCGCATCACCGCGATCGATGGGCCCGCCGGGACCGTGTGCACACATGGGACACACCGGTAGCCTCGCCGCGTCCGGACCGGCCCGGAGCGGGCCCGACGAGGAGGCTGACCGCAGGTGGCGTACGTGCTGAGCATCGACGCGGGGACGACCGGCATCCGCACCTACGCCGTCGACGGCACCGGCGCGCTGCGCATGAGCGCGTACCGGGAGTTCCCGCAGCACTTCCCGCGACCGGGCTGGGTCGAGCACGACGCCGACGAGATCTGGGCCGCCACCATCGCCACGCTCACCGAGGTCGTCGACCGGATCACCGACGAGGGCGCGACCGTGGCCGGCATCGGGATCACGAACCAACGCGAGACGGTCGTCGCGTGGGACCGCCGGACCGGGCGTCCCCGCCACCGCGCCATCGTCTGGCAGGACCGTCGTACTGCGGCCCGGTGCGACGCGCTGCGCGACGCCGGGTTCGAGCCGACCGTTCGGGCCCGCACCGGGCTCGTGCTCGATCCGTACTTCTCGGGCTCGAAGGTCGAGTGGCTCCTCGCCGAGGGCGGGGTGGAGGCCGATCCTGACCTCGCGATCGGCACGGTCGACTCGTGGCTCGTGTGGAACCTCACCGGCGGGCGGGTGCACGCCACCGACCCGTCGAACGCCAGCCGCACGATGCTCCTCGACATCACGACCCTCGCCTGGTCCGACGAGCTCTGCGATCGGTTCGGCGTGCCGATCGGCTCGCTGCCCGAGGTGATGCCGAGCAGCGGACGCTTCGGCGTCACCGACCCGGACCGGGCCGCCGGGCTCACCGTGCCGGTCAGCGGCATCGCCGGCGACCAGCAGGCCGCCCTCTTCGGGCAGGCCTGCTTCGAGCGCGGCATGGCGAAGAACACCTACGGGACCGGATCGTTCGTGCTCGTGAACCTCGGCCCCGAGTGTCCGGCCCCGGCCGAGGGCCTGCTCACGACCGTCGCGTGGACCATCGGGGGCGCGACCACCTACGCGATGGAGGGATCCATCTTCGTGACGGGCGCTGCGGTCCAGTGGCTGCGCGACGGGCTCGGCATCATCGAGCGGGCTGAGGAGTGCGGGCCGCTCGCCGAGACCGTGCCGGACACGGGCGGTGTGGCCCTCGTCCCCGCGTTCACCGGGCTCGGTTCGCCCTACTGGGACCCCTACGCCCGCGGCGCGATCGTGGGCATCACGCGCGGGACGACACGCGCCCACATCGCCCGGGCCGTGGTCGAGGCGATGGCCCTGCAGACCGCCGATGTCATGACGGCGATCGACGCGGCATCGGGCACCGCGGTGGCCGAGCTGCGGGTCGACGGCGGGGCGAGCGCGATGGACCTGCTCTGCCAGTTCCAGGCCGACCTGCTCGGTGTGACGGTCCGCCGACCCGCCGAGCAGGGTACGACCGCGCTCGGCGCGGCC
>JBJTWK010000046.1:0-34706 GCA_046081705.1 Actinomycetes bacterium
GGGGGTGCGTCGTGATCGGCTGGGGCGACCTCGCGATCGGGACGGCGCTGCCGACACGGGAGTACGGACCGCTCACCCTCACCGACTTCGTGCGGTACCAGGGCGCGTCCGGCGACTTCAACCCGATCCACCACGACACCGCGTTCGCGCGGGCGGCCGGATTCCCGGAGCCGTTCTCGGTGGGCATGCTCCAGGCCGGCATCCTCGGTTCGTACGCGACCGACCTGCTCGGTGCGGCGAACGTCCGCCGGTTCTCGGTGTCGTTCCGGGAGCAGGTGTGGGCGGGGGACGTCCTCGTCTGCACGGGCGAGGTGGTCGACCGTCACGAGGACGGTGAGCGCCGGGTGGATCTGCGCCTCGAGGTGCTCCGTCGCGACGGCGGCACGGCGATCCGGGGCGAGGCGACCTTCGTCGTGCCCTGAGCGGTCGTCCGGGACGACGCGGATCAGGACTTCGACGTGAACGACCATTGGTAGCGGTCGAACAGCACGCCCGGGTCGTCCTGGCGTTCGATCGTCACGATGACCGTGTTGACCCCGGGCTGGTAGCGGTCGAGCTCCTTGCCCGGACCGGGCTGGAACGACACCCGACCGAGGGCCACGACCCGCTCGACCTGATCGTCGGGGATGTCGACGCAGGACCGGGTCGGACCGCAGACCTGCAACGAGCCCGTGAGGTCGTCCCGGAGGTCGACGACGATCGCCGACTGCGGCGGCACGATCGTGTTGGGCGCCGGGGACACGTCGGTCACGTCGCCGCTCGGGGTGCGCTGGGTGCGGGTCGCGGTGTCCGCCGACAGGATGGCGATGAGCCCGATGCTCGCGACCGCCATGAGGCCGACGCACACGACGGCGAACCGGCCCCGGTGCTGGATCGCCCGGCGGCGGGTTGTGCGGCTGCTGGTGGGCGCGGCGGGCATGACGGCACGGTACCCCCGCGCCGGTGGGGTCCGACCATCGCGGCCGCAGCATGTCCGCGTGTTCCGCGGCACACGCCGGTACCCTCGGCGCATGGCGTTCGTCGGCGGTGGTGACCTCGTCGGGCGGGTGCTCGCCGGTCGGTACCGACTGCTCAACCCGATCGGGACCGGCGGGAGCGGTCGGGTCCTCCTCGCCGACGACATCACGCTGAAGCGGCGGGTCGCGGTGAAGGTGCTGCACCCGGCGCTCGCCGACGACCCCGGGTTCCTGCGCCGGTTCCAGAACGAGGCCCGGCTCGCGGCCGCCCTGCACCACCCGAACGTCATGGCGGTGCACGACTGGGGCGAGGACGCCGGGGTGCCGTTCATGGTGATGGAGGCGCTCACGGGCGGATCGCTGCGCGGCATCCTCGACGCCGGTGGTCGCCTCACCCCGGCCCAGGCCGCCCACGTCGGGGCCCAGGTCGCGTCGGCGCTCGAGTACGCGCACGGTCGGGGCTTCGTGCACCGCGACATCAAGCCGGCGAACCTGCTCTTCGACGAGCACGGCATCGTGCGAGTCGCCGACTTCGGTCTCGCCCGCGCGCTCGCCGAGGCGTCGTGGACCGAGCCCTCGGGGTCGGTGCTCGGCACGGCACGCTACGCGTCGCCCGAGCAGGCCAGCGGGGTCGCGCTCGATGGTCGTGCGGACCTCTACGCGCTCGCACTCTGCCTCGTGGAGGCCGTGACCGGCGTCCTCCCGTTCGCCTCCGACACCGCGCTCGGCACCTTGGCGGCGCGCACGCTCGGTCCGATCGAGGCGCCCTCCGAACTCGGGCCGCTCGCCGCGGTCGTCGAACGGGCGGGTCAGGTCCATCCGGAGGACCGGTACCCGGACGCCGCGACGATGCGGGGCGCGATCGAGGACGCCGGGCGCCGCCTGCCGCCGCCGGGTCCCCTCGGGCTCGCCGGCCTCGACGCGTCGATCGTCGACCCCAACCCGACCCAGATCCCGGCGACGCGCCCGGTCCTCTTCGATCAGGAGGCCGACACCGGCACGGTGCCGGGCCCGGGGGTGCGGCCGGCGACCGCGGGCCGGCGCCGGGTGCGCGTGAGCGCGTCGATGGTGGTGGGCGCGGCGATCGCCGCCGCGCTCATCGGTGGGGTGGCGCTCATCGGCATCCCGGACCTCGGTGCCCAGGTGACGGTCCCGAACACGGTGGGCGGCTCGGCGGCCAGTGCCCGGGAGGCGATCGCCCGGGCCGGGCTCCTCGTGCGCGAGGACGAGCGCTTCTCCGACGATCCGGCGGGCACGGTGGTCGCCCAGGATCCTGCGCCGGGCCACGAGGTCCGTGAGGGCGGCCGGGTCGACCTCGTGGTCTCCCGCGGTGCGGCCCCGATCGCGATCCCGAAGGTGGCGGGCCGTCCGTTGGCCGGGGCGCAGCAGGCGCTCACGGACGCCGGGTTCACCGTCGAGGTGCAGCGCCGGTACGACGAGGATCGCCCGCGGGACACCGTGCTCGCGACCCGACCGGCGGGGCGTGCACCGCGCTACTCGACCGTGACGCTCGTGGTCTCGGACGGGAAGCGACCGATCCCGATCCCGGACGTCGCGGGGCAGTCCTACGACGCCGCGGTCGCGGCCATCACCAACGCCGGGTTCGCGCCGGTCCGGGGCGATGCGTTCAGTGACTCGGTGGCCAGCGGCACCGTCATCGGGACCGACCCGAAGGGCGGCGGCACGGCGCAGCCGGGCGCGCAGGTGCGGATCATCGTCAGCCGGGGGCCCGACGTGGTCACCGTGCCGGGCGTGCGCGGCCTCTCGCTCGACGCGGCGTCGGCCGCGCTGGCGGCGGCCGGCCTCGATTCGGCGGTCTCGGGCGCGTACCGCCCGGGTGCGACGGTACGGGCCTCCGACCCGCCCGCCGGCACCACGGTGAAGCGCGGCTCGACCGTCACCCTGTTCTTCTAGGCGGGCGCGCGGCCCCCACGGGTGTGCGGGGCGCCGGGGTGCCCGCGTAGTCTCGCCGGACCGTTCACGGTGCCGCGGTCGTGGCGCCGACGATCCCGATCAGGAGACCGACATGGGTGCACTCGACGGACGCATCGCGATCATCACCGGCGCCGGGGGCGGCTTGGGCCGCGAGCACGCCCTGCTGTTCGCGCAGGAGGGTGCGAAGGTCGTCGTCAACGACCTCGGCGGCAACGTCGACGGCAGCGGTGAGGACCGCTCCGCGGCGCAGAAGGTCGTCGACGAGATCCGGGCCATGGGGGGCGAGGCGGTCGAGAACCACGACAACGTGGCGGACTGGGAGGGCGCCCAGCGCCTCGTGCAGACCGCGATCGACACGTTCGGCGGCCTGCACGTCCTCGTGAACAACGCGGGCATCCTCCGGGACCGCGTGCTCGTCAACATGAGCGAGGCCGAGTGGGACGCGGTCATCCACGTCCACCTCAAGGGCCACTTCGCCCCGACCCGGTTCGCCGCCGCGTACTGGCGCGAGCAGTCGAAGGCCGGCAAGGAGGTCAACGCGGCGATCATCAACACGTCGTCGACCTCGGGTCTCCTCGGCAACCCCGGCCAGGCCAACTACGGCGCGGCCAAGAGCGGCATCGCGACCTTCTCGCAGATCGTCGCGATGGAGCTCAAGCGCTACGGCGTGCGGTCGAACGCGATCGCGCCGGCGGCGCGCACCCGGATGACCGAGTCGACGCCGGGTCTGTCCGACGTGGTGAGGAAGCCGGAGGACGCTGCGACCTTCGACGCCTGGAACCCGGCGAACGTCTCGCCGATGGTGGCCTACCTCGCGACGGCCGACTGCCCGTTCTCGGGTGAGGCCTTCCTCGTGCAGGGCGACACGGTGCAGCGGTTCCAGCCGTGGACGCTGTCGGAGAAGATCACGAACAACGAGGAGCGGTGGACGGTCGCGGCGCTCCAGCAGGTCGCGCCGACGGGGCTCGCGAAGACGCGGTGACCCCGGGCCGTCCGACCGGGATCGGTGTCCGGTTCGCGGCGTACCGACCGACCGGGGTCCCGATCGGTTCAACCGGTGCTCAAGAGTCGCCGCGGATCCTGCGCCGACGGTTGCCTCGGACCCCTCGGTTCCCGATAGTGCCCGTGGTCGGACGCACGAGGCGTCCGCCGACGGCACGGGAGCACAGGATGCGGCGAGGACTGCGTGGGGGGACGAGTCGACCGGGGTCGTCGCGACCCGGGATGGGGTTCGGCCGCCCGCTGCGCCCGCGTCCGCCCGCGGTCGATCCGCAGCGGTGCTGGCCGGACGCGGGTTGGTGGTCCGCGCCGACGGCGCCCGCGGTCGTGCCCGACCGGGTCGGCGGTCGGCTGGCCGACGAGCGCACCTGAGCCGCCGGGGGATCCGGGCACGACCGGCGGTCCCGGGGGTCGTGGCCCGTAGGCTCGGAGCCGGCCCCGACCGGATCGAGCACGCGTGACCCCTCCCTCCACCACCGACGCCCGCCCGGGCGGCGTGGCGTTCCACGACCGACCGGGGTACCGGTGGTGGGTGCTCGGTGCCGGTCTCGCCGGCGTGTTCGTCGCCGGGGCGCTCATCACGATCATCGGCGTGTCGCTGGCGACCGTCGCCGAGGACCTCGGCACCTCGACCGCATCGCTCACCTGGGTGGTCACCGGTCCGCTGCTCGCGGTGGCGCTCACGATGCCGCTCTTCGGCAAGCTCGGTGACGTCTGGGGTCTGCGGCGCGTGTACCTCCTCGGTCTCCTCGGGTTCACGGTCGGATCGATCCTCACGGCGTTCGCCTGGAACGGTCCCTCGCTCATCGCGTTCCGGATCCTCGGGGCGATCCCGGGCGCGGCGATGGGCCCGACCGCCATGGCGCTCGTCATGCGGACCTTCCCGCCGGCCGACCGGGTCAAGGCGATGGGGTGGTGGTCGCTCGTCGGGGCCGGCGCGCCGGTCATCGGTGTCATCGCGGGCGGCCCGCTCGTGGAGATCTTCGGGTGGCGGGCTCTCTTCGTGGCGCAGGCGCCGCTCTCGATCGCCGCCTTCGTGCTCGGTTTCGTCGTGCTGCGCGAGGCGCCGCGGCGCGGACGGCAGCCGATCGACCTCGCCGGGGCCGCGACCCTCGCGGTGGGCACGACGTCCGCCCTGCTCGCGCTCACCATCGGCGGTCGCGAGGGGTGGGGTCGTCCGATCGTCCCGATCCTCGCGCTGCTCGCGGTCGGTGGCCTCGCCGCCTTCGTGCGCGCCGAGCGGCGTGCCGATCACCCGCTGCTCCCGCTCACCTTCTTCCACCAGCGCGACTTCTCGGCGTCGCTGTCCTCGCAGTTCGCGTCGAACTTCGCCTACATGGGCGGATTCATCATCACGCCGCTGCTCTTCCAGTACCGGTTCGGGTACTCGGTGGCGGCGACCGCGGGTGCCTCCATCGTGCGGCCGCTGACGTTCAGCCTCGTGGCCGCCGGTGCCGGGTACGTGGCGGCCCGGGTGGGGGTGCGGCGCAGTGCGATCACCGGGCTCACGATCCTCGCCGGCTCCATGGTCGCGTTCACGGTCGCCGCGCTCTCGGGCAACATCGCACTCGTCTTCGCCGGCCTCTTCCTCTCCGGGCTCGGGATGGGTTCGGCCTCACCGTCCCTCGTGTCGAGCGCCGCCAACGCGGTGCCCCACGAGGATCAGGGCGTGGCCAACGCAGCCCAGCAGATGGTCGCCTCGATCGGCACGGTCGCGGGGATCCAGGTGCTGTCGACGGTCCAGGGCGGCGGGCGCACGGCGGCGTCCTTCGGGCCCGCCTACGTCGTCGGCGCGTGCATGGCCGCGCTCGGGGCGGTCGCGGCGTCGTTCCTCGCGCCGCACGTCCGTCGGCGGTCCTGAGGTCAGGTCGTGGCGAGCGTGCGGCTCCGAGCCTCCGCGGCGGCGAGGTCGGCGAACCACGCGAGGAACAGCGCGACGGCCGCGCCGAAGCCGAGGACGGCGGTGACACCGACCATCTGCTCGAGCCACCCGCCCACGAACACGCCCAGGGGCACCGTCCCGCCGAACCCCATGATCCAGAGGGCCATGATCCGGCCGCGGATCGCGTTGTCGAGGTGGGACTGCAGCACGGTCGAGAGTGCGGTGATCACGACGAAGTACGCGAACCCGAGCACGCAGACCGCCGGGTAGGCGAGGGCCGGTCGGCGGACGAGGGCGAACCCGACGAGCAGGACCGCGAACGCGACGAGCCCGAACCGGACGAGCAACTCCTTGCGGATGTGGTGGAGCACCGTGCCCACAGCGATCGCACCCATCGCCGCGCCGAACCCGAACACCGCGTAGAGGATGCCGTACTGGGTGCTCCGCGGCTTGATCCCGAAGTTGACGGCCGACACGACGGGCATGAGGCCGACGAACGTGAGCGAGCAGAACGAGAACACCGTGAGCGTGACGAGGACCCGGAGGATGAGCGGGTCGCGCCGCGCGATGCGGAACCCGGAGGCCAGCCGGGCCACGCCGCGCTCGGCCGGGGGGTGGGTGGCGGTGCGCCCGTACTTCGCCACGAGCAGGCTCACGATCGCGAACAGGTAGGTCGCGGCGTTCACGGCGAACACGACGGCGGCGCCGAAGGCCGCGTACAACGGCGCGCCGATCACCGGACCGACGACCCGCGAGAGGTTCATCTGGACCGACTGCAACGACACCGAGCCCGGGATGTCCTCACGCGGGACGAGCGTGGGGAGGATGGCCCCCATCGCCGGGGCCGAGAAGGCGTTGCCGATGCCGATCGCGAGCACGCAGAGCGCGATGCCGACGAGGTTCGGGTCGTCCGACATCGCCAGGCCGGCGAGGACGAGGGAGCCGATGAGCTGCTCGACCTGCATGACCACGAGGAGGCGCTTCCGATCGAAGGTGTCGGCGGCGACACCCCCGACGATGGAGAGCAGCAGGAGCGGCCCGAGCTGGGCGAAGTACAGGACGCCGACGTAGGCGGCGGACCGCGTGAGCGTGTAGCCGTACGCGCCGAGGAGCACGTTCTGCATCCACGTGCCGATGTTGGACGTGAAGGTCCCGGCCCAGACGATGCGGAAGTCGCGGTGGCGCAGCGCCGACTGCGCCGTGCCCGGTCGGGGCCCCGGACGCGGTGTGCTCGGCATGCCGTCAGGCTAGGAGCCGGGGTGGTGCGGTCCCGACTCGATCCGGCGGAGCCGGGCCGGCGTCACTCGGTGATGCCCTGGATCGCCTCGGCGAGCGCCGGGTTCCCGCCAGGGGCGGCGCCGCCCTGGGCCATCGCCATGAGCTTCGACATGTCGCCCTGGATCTTCAGCTTGCCCTGCATCATCGCCTGCATCCCGGCCTGCGGGTCACCGGACACGAAGATCGCCTTGGCGGTGTCGTAGTCGGTGGTGATGGTGAGGTCGGCGGCGGCGTCGTGGCCGATCGCGACCCGACCCTGCCCGTTGCGCGCACCCATGTGGATGTGGCGCTCGTCGCCGAACGGTGTGCCCGTGATCGTGAGGTTGATGACGGCCTCGGCGTGGGCCGGGGCCTCGGCCCCGTGGTCCTCGATGAGGCGCTGGACGACGGCGAACCACTCGTCGGAGAGGAACGGATGCTTGGACACGGTGGGCCTCCTCGGGCTGCACGCTGACGGGGCGGACACTACCGGCGCCCCGGACGACCGTCACCTCCGCCGCCTACGCTCGCCGCCATGTCCGCCGAGACCCGCGAGGAGCGCATCGCCGCACGTGCCCGCGCCCCCAAGTGGCAGTCGCCCCCGCTGCGCATCGACATGGGGATCTGCATCAACTGCGACACGTGCCTGCGGCACTGCCCGCCGCAGTTCGGGGCGATCTTCAACCACGGCCTCGACGTCATCATCCTCCCCGAGCTGTGCAGCGGCTGCGGCAAGTGCCTCCCGCCCGTGTGCCCGGTGGACTGCATCCACCCCGACCCGGATTGGACGCCCTCCGAGGCGTCGTGGTGGGAGCACCCGCTCGGACCCGACGATCCGTACCGCTGACGCGACCGCCCGGCCCGGGGTCGTCGGCGAGTCGGCCCGTAGACTCGCCGCCATGTCCGAACCGACCCCGACGGCGCGCATCACGCGCGCCGATGTCGAGCACGTGGCCCGCCTGGCCCGCCTCGCCCTCACCGACGCCGAGGCGGAGGCCTTCACCGGGCAGCTCGCGGTGATCCTCGACCACGCGGACGACGTCGCCGGCCTCGATCTCGAGGGTGTGCCGCCGACCGCGCACCCGCTCCCCGTCACGAACGTGCTGCGACCCGACGTGCGCGGCGCCTCCATCGACCGCGACGAGGTGCTCGCCGCGGCGCCGGCGGCCGAGGACGGGCGGTTCCGCGTCCCCCGGATCATGGGGGACGCGTGATGGCGACGGCCCTCGAGCTCGCGGCGGCGGTCCGGTCCGGGGCGCGGTCGGCCCGGTCGGTGACCGAGGAGCACCTCGCAGCGATCGACGCCCGTGAGGGTGAGATCCACGCGTTCAACCTCGTCATGCGGGAGGAGGCGCTCGCCGCCGCCGACGCCGTCGACGCCGCGGTGGCCCGTGGCGAGGACCCGGGTCCGCTGGCGGGGGTGCCGGTCGCGCTCAAGGACAACCTCTGCACCCGCGGCGTGCCGACCACCTGCTCGTCGCGGATCCTCGAGGGTTGGCGCCCGCCCTACGACGCGACGGTCGTCGAGCGGGTGGTCGCGGCCGGCGGCATCCCGGTCGGCAAGACGAACCTCGACGAGTTCGCGATGGGTTCCTCGACCGAGAACTCGGCGTTCGGTCCGACGCGCAACCCGCGGGACACCTCGCGCGTGCCGGGCGGTTCGAGCGGGGGATCGGCCGCCGCGGTCGCCGCCGGCTTCGCCCCGCTCGCCCTCGGTTCGGACACCGGCGGATCGATCCGCCAGCCCGCGGCGCTCTGCGGCGTGGTCGGCGTGAAGCCGACCTACGGCGCGGTGTCCCGGTACGGCCTCGTGGCCTTCGCGTCGAGCCTCGACCAGGTGGGTCCCTTCGCGGCGACCGTCGACGACTCGGCCCTCCTCCTCGACGTGATCTCCGGGCACGACCGACGCGACTCCACCTCGATCGACGCGCCGCCGACGGCGCTCCTCGGTGCGGGCGCCGACGTCACCGGACTGCGGGTCGGCATCGCGACCGAACTCACCGACGCCGACGGCATCGCCCCCGAGGTGCGGATCGCGGTCGAGCGCGCGGCCGCGGCGCTCGAGGCCGCGGGTGCCGTGGTCGAGCGGGTGTCCGTGCCGAGCACGGTGTACGGGCTCTCCGCCTACTACCTGATCGCTCCGGCCGAGGCCTCGAGCAACCTCGCCCGGTACGACGGCGTGCGCTACGGCCTCCGGGTCGACGGGTCCGACGTCGAGGCGATGAACGCCGCGACCCGCGACGCCGGCTTCGGGGCCGAGGTGAAGCGGCGCATCATGCTCGGCACGTACGCGCTGTCGGCGGGCTACTACGACGCCTACTACGGGCAGGCCCAGCGGGTCCGCACCCTCATCATGCGCGACTTCGCCGCGGCCTACGAGCGGTGCGACGTCCTGCTGTCGCCGACCGCGCCGACCACCGCGTTCGCGTTCGGCGCCAAGACCGAGGACCCCCTCGCCATGTACCTCTCGGACATCTGCACCATCCCCACCAACCTCGCAGGACACCCGGCGATGAGCGTCCCGTTCGGCGTCGGCGCGGACGGTCTGCCCATCGGCGTGCAGGTGCTCGCCCCCGCACTCGGCGAGACCACGATGTTCCGGGCCGCCCGGGTCGTCGAGGCGGCGGGGGTGGCGTCGTGACAACGTTCGAGACCGTCATCGGGCTCGAGGTCCACGTCGAGCTCTCGACCGCCACCAAGTTGTTCTGCAGCTGCGCGAACGAGTTCGGTGCGGCACCGAACACCAACATCTGCCCGGTCTGCCTGGGCCTGCCGGGATCGCTGCCGGTGCTCAACGAGCGGGTCGTGGAGTACGCGCTCCGCATCGGTGAGGCCCTGCACTTCGACGTGCCGGCGCGCTCGATCTTCCACCGGAAGAACTACTTCTACCCGGACATGCCGAAGGACTTCCAGACCTCGCAGTACGACGAGCCGATCTGCGCCGACGGCTGGATCGAGGTCGACGGCGCGCGCATCGGCATCGAGCGCGCCCACATGGAGGAGGACACCGGCAAGAGCACCCACGTCGGTGGGGGCGGTCGCATCCACGACGCCGACCACTCGCTCGTCGACTACAACCGCGCGGGCGTCCCGCTCATGGAGATCGTGAGCCGGCCGGAGATCACGTCGGCCGAGCAGGCGCGCGGTTACGTCACCGAACTCCGGGCGATCCTGCTGGCGATCGGGGTGTCGGACGTGAAGATGGAGGAGGGGTCGATGCGGGTCGACGCCAACGTCTCCATCCGGCCGGTCGGCGCGACCGAACTCGGGACCAAGGTCGAGATCAAGAACATGAACTCGATCCGGTCGCTCGGCCGCGCGATCGAGTTCGAGATCGAGCGGCAGACCCTTGCGACCGAGGCCGGGACCCGCATCGTGCAGGAGACTCGCCACTGGGACGAGGAGTCCGGGGTCACCCACGGGATGCGGTCCAAGGAGGGTTCCTCGGACTACCGGTACTTCCCGGA
This sequence comes from Actinomycetes bacterium, assembly GCA_046081705.1. Lineage (GTDB taxonomy): Bacteria > Actinomycetota > Acidimicrobiia > IMCC26256 > IMCC26256 > IMCC26256. The sequence continues at coordinate 10,497 of JBJTWK010000046.1, forward strand.
GCCGGACCTCGTGCCGGTGGCGCCGACCGCCGAGATGCGCGCCGCCGCGATCGCCGCGGTGCCCGAACTGCCGGCCGCCCAGCGGGCCCGCCTCGTCGCCGAGTGGGGGATCTCCGAGCACGACGCCCGCGTCCTCGTCGCCACGCCGGGACTCGTCGCCTACGCGCAGGGCGCGGTCGACGCGCTCGCCGAGGGCACCCCGCGGGACGTCGCGAACTGGGCGACCGGCGAACTGCTCGCGCACGGCAACGAGACGGGGGCGGAGCCGGCCGCCTGGGCCCTCGACCCGGCCGGGCTCGCCGAACTCGTCGGCCTCGTCGCTGCGGGGTCCATTTCACGCGGTCAGGCCAAGGAGGTCCTGGCCGGCGCGCTCGCGGGCGAGGGGTCGCCGCGCGCCGTGGCCGACGCGCGCGGGCTCGCACAGGTCTCGGACGAGGGCGCGCTCGGCTCGATCATCGACGAGGTGCTGGCGGCGAACGCCGACGCCGTCGCCGAGTACCGCGGCGGTGACGACAAGGCGCGCAAGAAGAAGCGGGGCTTCCTCATGGGCGAGGCGATGAAGGCCTCGAAGGGCCAGGGGAACCCGCAGCTCCTCAACCGACTCCTCGACGAGCGGCTGGGCTGACCCGCGATGGCGATGCGTGCGAGCGACGACACCGGGGTTGAGCGGATCCTCATGGTCACGGCCCACCCGGACGACGTCGACTTCGGCGCCGCCGGTTCGGTGGCGACCTGGACCGATACGGGGATCCACGTCGCGTACTGCCTCGTGACCGACGGTGACGCGGGCGGCTCCGACAACACGATCACCCGGGCGCGGGTGGCCGAGATCCGGCGCGAGGAGCAGACGGTCGCCGCCGCGGCGGTCGGCGTGCACGAGCTGCACTTCCTCGGTCACCCCGATGGTCGCGTGACGGCGTCCCTCGACCTGCGCCGCGACATCTCGCGGGTGATCCGCAGGGTGCGCCCCGATCGGGTGTGCGTGCAGTCACCCGAGCGCCGGTGGGACCGCATCTACGCGAGCCACCCGGACCACCTCGCGGCCGGCGAGGCCGCGCTCGCCGCCGTGTACCCCGACGCGCGCAACGAGTTCGCCCACCCGGAACTGCTGGCCGACGGGCTCGAGCCGTGGACCGCACGCGAGACCTACGTGATCGGGCACCCGCAGGCCGACGTGTTCGTCGACATCACCGACCGGATCGACCGCAAGATCGCGGCGCTGCTGGCGCACGAGAGCCAGCACGCGGACCCGGTGCGCACGGAGGAACTCGTGCGGGTGTGGGCGGAGGTCACGGCGCAGGCCGCCGGTCTGCCCGAGGGCCGACGGGCCGAGGCCTTCCTGCGCGTCGACACCGCCTGAGCCCCGCACGGGTCACGGGAGGCGGGTTCGCTCGGCGCGGATCGCGGTGACGACCTCCCGCCACGCGCCCGGGTCGGTCTCGTACGGCGCGTTCACCGACACCCGGTCCACGAGGTCCCCGGCCCGTTCCCGGATCCCCGCGGCCACCGCTCCCGGCTCGGCCACGACCGCCAGCAGCCGGAGCAACTCGTCGTCGACGAGCGTCGGCATCTCGTCCCAGCGCCCTTCGCGCGTCATGCGTTGGAGCTCGGGCTGGAGCGCGCCGTACCCGTGGTGCTCGAGCACGACCCGGTAGGCCGGGGTCGACGCGTAGAACGCGATCTGGGTCCGCACGATCGCGTCGGCGCCCGCCATGGCCTCCTCGGTCGGACCGCTCACCACCATGATCGGCCACGTGATGTCGAAGCCGTCGAGGGTCCGTCCGGCCCGCGCCGCGCCGCGCGCGAGTGCGGGGTGCGTGACGTCGCGCACGAACTCGGGCGTGCTGAACGGGTGCACGAGGAAGCCGTCGGCGACCTCACCGGCCACCTCGGTCATCCGGGCCCCGACGCCGGCGAGGTGGACCCGCGGGATGCCGTGCTCGGAGGGACCCGGATCGAAGAACGGGGTCATGAGCGTGTGGCGGTAGTGCTCCCCCTCGAAGCGCAGCGGCGTGCGGTCCTGCCACGCGCCCCAGATCGCGCGCAGCGCGAGCACGTGCTCACGCATGCGATCGGCCGGCTGCGACCACGGCATCGAGAACCGTCGTTCGATGTGCGCCCGTACCTGCGAACCGAGGCCGATGATCGCGCGACCCCGGGCCAGGTCGTTGAGGTCGCGACCGATCTGGGCGACGGTCATGGGGGAGCGCGCGAGTGCGATCGCGACGGCAGTCGTGAGCTCGATGTGCTCGGTGTGCTCGGCGGCCAGCGCGAGCGGGAAGAACGGATCGTGCGGGCCCTCGAAGGTGAACGCGCCGTGGTAGCCGAGCGACTCGATCGTCCGGGCCCGCCCGGGCACGGCCCGCAGATCGACGGCGACGAGGGGGGCGTCGATGCGCAGGCCGCGGGTCACGGGCGGCGAGCCTAGGAGGGACGCGGCGTCTTGTACCCTCTGACGCATGACCGAGAACATGAAGCTCCGCAGCGCAGAGGTGACCGACGGGATGGAGCGGGCCCCCGCCCGCGCCATGCTCCGGGCGATCGGCATGACCGACGGCGACTTCGGCAAGGCCCAGGTCGGCGTGGCGTCCTCGTGGAACGAGGTCACCCCCTGCAACCTCCCGCTCGACCGGCTCGCCAAGCGGGCCAAGGTCGGCGTCCGCGACGCCGGCGGCTTCCCGATCGAGTTCGTGACCATCGCGATCTCCGACGGCATCTCGATGGGTCACGAGGGCATGCGGGGCTCGCTCGTGAGCCGGGAGATCATCGCCGACTCCGTCGAGTGCGTCATGCACGCCGAGCGCCTCGACGCCCTCGTCACCTTCGCCGGCTGCGACAAGAGCCTCCCGGGGATGCTCATGGCGGCGGCCCGGCTCGATCTCCCGTCGGTCTTCCTCTACGGCGGATCGATCCTCCCGGGTCACCACGGCGATCAGGTGCTCGACATCGTGAGCGTGTTCGAGGCGGTCGGCGCGTGCGCCGCCGGCACGCTCTCCGAGAACGAACTCGGCGAGATCGAGCGCAAGGCCTGCCCGACCGAGGGCTCGTGCGCCGGCATGTTCACGGCGAACACGATGGCCTCGGTGGGCGAGGCGCTCGGCATGTCCTTGCCGGGCAGCGCGTCGGCCCCGGCGGTCGACCGGCGGCGCGATGACTACGCGTACGAGAGCGGTCGGGCGGTCATGCACCTGCTCGCCGAGGACCTCCGGCCCCGCCGGATCATGACGAAGCAGGCGTTCGAGAACGCGATCGCCGTGGTCATGGCGCTCGGCGGTTCGACGAACGCCGTGCTCCACCTCCTCGCCATCGCGCACGAGGCCCATGTCGAACTCGAGCTCGAGGACTTCAACCGCATCGGCGCCCGCGTCCCCCACATCGCGGACACCAAGCCGCACGGCAAGTACCACATGACCGACATCGACCGCATCGGCGGTGTGCCGGTCGTCTTGCGCGAGCTCCTCGAGGCCGGCCTCATCCACGGCGACTGCCTCACGGTCACCGGGCGCACGGTCGCCGAGAACCTCGACGCGCTCGCGCCGCCGGAGCCGGACGGCGACGTCGTGCACCCGCTCTCGGACCCGATCAACGTCCAAGGCGGGATCGCGGTGCTGGCGGGTTCGCTGGCCCCGAAGGGCGCGGTCGTGAAGGTCGCGGGCATCGACCACCCGCGGTTCGAGGGGACCGCCCGCGTGTTCGACGGCGAGGCGCTCGCCATGGAGGCGATCCTCGCCGGACGCATCGAGGCCGGCGACATCGTCGTCATCCGGTACGAGGGTCCGAAGGGTGGCCCGGGCATGCGCGAGATGCTCGCGGTGACCGGTGCGATGAAGGGGGCCGGTCGGGGTCACGACGCCGCGCTCATCACGGACGGTCGGTTCTCCGGGGGCACGCACGGCTTCTGCGTCGGGCACGTGGCGCCGGAGGCCGTCGACGGCGGCCCGATCGCCTTCGTCGAGGACGGTGATCGGATCATCATCGACGCGATCGAGCACACGATCGATCTGCTCGTCGACGAGGCCACCCTCGCGGCGCGGCGGGCGGACTGGAAGCTGCCGGAGCCCCGGTACACGTCGGGCTTCCTCGCGAAGTACGCGCGTCTCGCGCAGGGCGCCGAGACCGGCGCGATCACCAACATCTGATCGCCCGACGTCGTGCCTGAGATCCTCGAGGCCGAGGAGGCGCGCCGCCTCATCGAGGCCCGCGCGCTCGGCCGGCGCATCGTCGCGGTCGACGCGCCGGACGCCTGGTTCCTCAAGCGCGGGCTCACGCCGCGGGCGCTGCGCGCCGCGCTCCCCGGGCGTCGCCTCGTCGAGGCCCGGCGGCGCGGCAAGTTGATCCTGCTCGACACCTCGGGCGTCGGCCGGTCGCGGACCGCCGGTCCGGTGGTGGCGCTCCACCTCGGCATGAGCGGCCGCATCCTCATCGACGGCGATGCTGCGGGCGACCCGCTCCGGTACGCGACGAACCGGGAGGACCCGGCCTGGCACCGGGTGACCCTGCGGTTCGCGGACGGTGGCTCCCTCGCGTTGCGGGACCCCCGGCGGCTCGGCGCGGTGGAACTCGACCCGGACGAGGACCGTCTCGGTCCCGACGCGTTCGACCTCGACCTCGCCCACCTGCGGTCCGTGCTCGCGGTGAGCCGGGCGCCGCTCAAGGCGACGCTCATGGACCAGTCGCGGATCGCCGGCCTCGGCAACCTCCTCACCGACGAGGCGCTGTGGCGGGTCGGACTCGACCCGGCTCGTCGGGCGGACTCGCTGACGCCCGAGGAGGTGCGGTCGCTGCACCGGACGATCCGTTCGACCCTCCGCACCCTGCAGCGGCGTGGCGGCTCCCACACCGGCGACCACATGGACGCGCGGTTCCCGGGCGGGCTCTGCCCGCGCGACGGCGCACCGCTCGTGATCCGGCAGGTCGGTGGCCGCACGACGTACTCCTGTCCGCAGCACCAACGCTGACGTCCCCGCGGTGACCGGGACCCGGCGGCGGCGCCGGTACCGTGGGACCGTCATGGCCACGCCGACCGCACCGCCGCGCGCCGAACTCGCCCCCGAGGCCCACCGGGCCCGGCGGGATCGACGCATCGCCCGCGCGATGGGCGCTGTCGTCGTGCTCGCGGGCCTCCTCAACATCGTCTCGGCCCTCACGCCCGGACTGCGCGAACGGCTCTCGATCGTCGACACCGCGTTCGACCCGGCCTTCACGGAGATCGCGGCGGGCGCGACCGCGCTGCTCGGCATCGCGCTCGTCCTCGTCGGCCGGGGGCTCGCCCACCGCCGTCGTCCCGCCTTCCGTGCTGCGTTGGCCCTGCTCGCCGTGTCGTTCGTGACCCACCTCGGCAAGGGGCTCGACGTCGAGGAGGCGCTGGTCCTCATGGTGGTGGGGGCGCTCCTCTGGCGGTTCCGGAGGATCTTCGACGAGCAGGTGCCGCGGGTCCGCACGACGAGCGTCCTGCGCTGGGGTCCGCGCCTGCTCGGCATCACCTTCGTGTACGGGCTCGCCGGTCTCGTCCTGGTGCGCGGCGAGGTGTCCCCGGAGCTCACGCCCTGGCTCGCCGTCCGTGAGGTCGCCGCCCGCATCATCGGGTTCACCGGCCCGGTCACGATCCCGGGCGGCTTCGGGGAGTGGTTCCCCGCCTCGCTCACCGTGCTCGGGATCAGCTCGCTCATCGCGATCGTGCTGCTCGCGCTCGCCCCGGTCGCCGACCGGTTCGTCGTCCACGAGGAGGAGCGGCAGCGGGTGCGCGTCCTCGTCGACCGCGCTGACGGCGATTCGCTCGACCCGTTCGCGCTCCGCCACGACAAGCGGTACGTGTTCTCGAGCGACGGGCGGGCCGTGGTCGCCTACCGGTACCTCAACGGCGTCGGCCTCGCAGCGGGGGACCCGGTGGGGGATCAGGCGAGTGCGCCGGATGCGGTCCGCCGATTCATCGCGCGCTGCGACGCCCACGGCTGGCGTCCCGCCGCGATCAGCGTGCGTGGGGACCGGCTCGACGTCTGGACCGAGCAGGGTCTGCGGGTCCAGTACCTCGGCGATGAGGCGATCATCGAGGTCGCGGGGTTCCACCTCGAGGGGCGCGCGATGCGGCCGGTGCGCCAAGCGGTCTCACGGACGCGCCGCCACGGCATCACGACCGAGGTGCACCGGGAGGGCGATCTCGATCCGACCCTCCGGCGCGCCCTCGTCGGCATCTCGGACGCGCACCTCGACGGGCAACCGGATCGCGGCTTCTCGATGGCACTCGACGGCCTGCTCTCGGGGCGCGACGCAGGGTGCGTGGTGGTGGTCGCCCGGGACGCGACGGGGGCGCCCTTCGCGTTCCAGCGGTACGTTCCGTGCCGGGGCGGGCGCGGGCTCTCGCTCGACGCGATGCGGCGTGACGACGGCGACCGGCCGCAGGTGAACGGGGTCAACGAGACCCTGATCGTCGACACCGTCGCCTGGGCCGCGGCCGAGGGGATCGACGAGGTGTCCCTGAACTTCGCGGCCTTCAAGGGCCTCCTCGAGGAGGACCCGGACCGCGGGCTGCGGGACAACCTCACGGCCTGGTTCGTGCGGCGCCTCGACCCGCACTTCCAGATCGGATCCCTCCTCTCGTTCAACGCCAAGTTCCAGCCCCGCTGGGTGCCTCGGTACCTCATCTACCGATCCGCAGGGGACTTCGCCCCCGTCGGACTGGCGGCGGCGAGCGCCGAGGGGTTCGTGCCGCTCGAGCGACGGACGCCCGCCGAGGTCCCCGCCTGAGGGTTCCGGGCCCGAGGGGTTGCTCAAGGGGTGTCCCGTGGGGCTAGGATGTGGGTCTGATGCGTTCCACGACCCGCGTCCTCGTAGTTCCCTAGCGCCCGCGCCGTCTCGGCGCGCGTGCGCTCCCCCCGCCCCTCGCTCGTGCGAGGGGCGTCGTGTTTCCCGAGGTTCCGCCCCGGCGGCACCGAACCCCGACCCCGACCGACCACCTTCCCCGAGCCACCACGAGAGAGAGCGAAGCCATGAAGCTCACCGGAGCCCAGGCCCTCATCAAGAGCCTCGAACTGGAGGGCACCGACGTGCTCTTCGGCCTGCCGGGCGGGGCGATCCTGCCCGTCTACGACCCGCTCATCGACTCCTCGATCCGCCACATCCTCGTGCGGCACGAGCAGGGTGCCGGCCACATGGCCGAGGGCTACGCGCACGCCACGGGGCGGCCCGGCGTGGCGATGGTGACGAGCGGTCCGGCCGCGACGAACGTCGTGACCCCGCTCTGCGACGCCTACATGGACTCCGTCCCGCTCGTGATGATCACCGGGCAGGTGCCGTACGCCGTGATCGGGACCGACGCGTTCCAGGAGTGCGACACGGTGGGCATCACGATGCCGGTGACCAAGCACAACTGGCTCGTGACCGATGCGGCCGACATCCCCGAGATCGTCCGCGAGGCGTTCCACGTCGCGACCACGGGTCGTCCCGGGCCGGTGCTCGTCGACGTGCCGAAGGACGTGGCCCAGCAGACCATGGACTGGTACTGGCCCGAATCGGTCGACCTGCCCGGGTACAAGCCCACCACGAAGGGCCACGCGAAGCAGATCAAGGAGGCGGCGCGCCTCATGGGCCAGGCCCAGCGCCCCGTGATCTACGCGGGTGGCGGCATCCTCAAGGCGCGGGCCGCCGAGGCGCTGCGCGAGCTCGCCGAGATGACCGGGATCCCGGTGGTCACCACGCTCATGGCCCGGGGCGCGTTCCCGGACCGCCACGAGCTGGCGCTCGGCATGCCCGGCATGCACGGCAACTACACCGCGATCACCGCGCTCCAGCAGGCGGACCTGCTCATCGCGCTCGGCTCGCGCTTCGACGACCGGGTGACGGGCAAGGTCGACGCCTTCGCGCCGGTCGCCAAGGTGATCCACGTGGACATCGACCCGGCCGAGATCGGCAAGGTGCGTCGGCCCGACGTGCCGATCGTGGGGGACTGCCGTCGCGTCATCGAGGAGATGGTCAAGGCGGTGCGGTCCGACCGCGACAAGCGCAGCTGGCCCGACCTCTCCCCGTGGATGACCGAGATCCGCTCGTGGCAGCGGGACTTCCCGCTCGCCTACGAGCAGGCCGAGGACGGTCCGCTCAAGCCGCAGTTCGTGATCGAGCAGCTGCGCGACGCGTCGCCGGCCGACACGATCGTGACCTCAGGCGTGGGCCAGCACCAGATGTGGGCGAGCCAGCACTGGAAGTTCGACCACCCGTACACGTGGGTGAACTCGGGCGGTCTCGGCACGATGGGCTTCTCGATCCCGGCGGCGATCGGGGCGAAGGTCGGCAAGCCGGAGCGCACCGTGTGGTCGATCGACGGTGACGGCTGCTTCCAGATGACGGCCCAGGAGCTCGTGACCGCGAGCGTGGAGCAGATCCCGATCAAGGTCGCGATCCTCAACAACTCCTACCTCGGCATGGTGCGCCAGTGGCAGGAGATGTTCTACGAGGAGCGCTACAGCGAGGTGTACCTCACGCCTGACGTGCCGGACTACGTGAAGTGGGCCGAGGCCATGGGTTGCGTGGCGTTCCGCGTCGACTCGCCGGAGGACGTCCAGCCCACGATCGAGAAGGCGAACGCGATCGACGACCGTCCGGTCGTGATCGACTTCCGGACCGACTACCGCGAGAAGGTCTTCCCGATGGTGCCCGCCGGCGCCTCGAACGACGACGTCATCGTGGCCGAGAAGAACGGGGCGCAGTGATGGCGGCCGAGCACCACATCCTCTCCGTGCTCGTGGAGAACAAGGCGGGCGTGCTCTCGCGCGTCAGCGGGCTCTTCACGCGCCGCGGCTACAACATCTTCTCGCTCGCGGTGAGCCCGACCGAGGACGACCGCTACTCGCGCATGACGGTGGTCGTCGACGGGGACTCGGCGCCCATCGAGCAGGTGACCAAGCAGCTCAACAAGCTGATCCCGGTGATCGAGATCCGCGAGCTCGCGGCCTCCGCGGCGGTGGAGCGGGAGCTCATGCTCGCGACGGTGAAGGCCGCGCCGGACCAGCGGTCGCACGTGGTTGACCTCGTGGGGATCTTCGACGGGCAGGTCATCGATGTCGGGGCGACCTCGCTCACGCTCATGGTCGCCGGAACGCCGGACAGCCTCGACGCGATCACCGACCTGCTCACGCCCCACGGCATCGTGGAGCTCCAGCGCACCGGGCGGATCGCGCTGCCCCGGCTCGTCCGGGGGTCCCGTCCGCTCAAGGCGGTCAAGCCCCACTCGGCCTGAGGGGTCCCGCCGGGCCCCGCCCGGAGGGGCGCCCTGCCGCCCGCCTCGCCTAACGTCCACCCCCGCACGCGCCCCCGAACGTGGGTCGCGCCCGTACCAGGAGACACCTTCGAGATGCCCGCAACGATCTACTACGACGCCGACGTCGACGCCGGTCTCATCGAGAACCGCAAGGTCGCCATCCTCGGCTACGGCTCCCAGGGTCACGCCCACGCACTCAACCTGCGCGACTCGGGTGTGGACGTCCGCATCGGTCTGCGTGAGGGCTCGTCGAGCCGCGCCAAGGCCGAGGCCGAGGGCCTGCGGGTCCTCACCATCGCCGAGGCGGTCAAGGAGGCGGACATCATCATGGTGCTCCTCCCCGACACCGAGCAGGCCCGGGTGTACGAGGAGGACATCCTCCCGAACCTCAGCGAGCGCGACTCCCTCGCGTTCGCGCACGGCTTCAACATTCACTTCGGGTGCATCAAGCCGCCGAAGGGCGTCGACGTCTGGATGATCGCCCCGAAGGGTCCCGGCCACCTCGTGCGCCGCACCTTCGAGGAGGGCGGTGGCGTTCCCGGGCTCGTGGCGGTGCACGCCGACGAGACCGGCAAGGCGAAGGGCACGGCGCTCGCCTACGCCCGCGCCATCGGGTCCGCCCGTGCGGGCGTGCTCGACACGACCTTCGAGGAGGAGACCGAGACCGACCTGTTCGGTGAGCAGGTGGTCCTCTGCGGCGGACTCACCGCGCTCATCATGGCGGGCTTCGAGACGCTCGTGGAGGCCGGCTACCAGCCCGAGTCCGCGTACTTCGAGACCCTCCACGAGGTGAAGCTCATCGTCGACCTCATCTACGAGGGCGGCATCGCGAACATGCGCTACTCGATCTCGGACACCGCCGAGTACGGCGACCTCACCCGGGGTCCGCGCATCGTCACCGCCGAGACGAAGGCCGAGATGAAGCGCGTGCTCGACGAGATCCAGTCCGGCGCGTTCGCCCGGGAGTGGATCCTCGAGAACCAGGCCGGTCGTCCGCACTTCCGGGCCCTCGCCCGCCGCGGCGCCCAGCACCAGATCGAGGGGGTGGGCGCCGAGCTCCGGGCGATGATGCCGTGGATCGGGGCCGGCAAGGCCCGCCCACAGGACATCTCCGGCGGCTGACCCGCCCCGGACCGCATCGGTCCGATCCGAACGTCGACGTCGTGCCCCGGACCCCGGTCCGGGGCACCGTCGTGTCGGCGTCGTATCGGGGGGCGTCAGGCGGGGACGGCGCCGGCGGTGAGGCGGCCGTCGGTGATCTCGACCGTGCGGTCGGCGTAGGAGGTGATCCGCCGATCGTGGGTGACGATCACCGCCGCGGTGCCGCGGCTGCGCACCTCGCCGACGATGAGGTCCATCACCTGGGCGCCGAGCTTCGAGTCGAGGGCCGAGGTCGGTTCGTCGACGAGCACGAGCTTCGGGCTGTTCATGAGTGCCCGGCCGACCGCGACCCGTTGGCGCTCGCCGCCCGACATCGTGCCGGGGAGCGCGTTCCGCCGGTGGGCGAGGCCCAGTTCCTCGATGAGGCGATCCGCGTGCGCCGTCGCCTCCTTCGTGTCGTGGGCCAACTCCGCCACGATGAGCAGGTTCTCGCGCGCCGTGAGGAACGGCACGAGGTTCACCTGCTGGAAGACGAACCCGACCTGCTTGCGGCGGAACGCGGTGAGCTGACGCTTCGAGTGGCCGGCGATGTCCATGCCCCCCACCCGCACTGAGCCCGAGGTGGGGGAGAGCAGGCCCCCGGCGATCGAGAGCAATGTGGTCTTGCCGCTGCCCGACGGTCCGAGCAGGGTCACGATCTCGGTGTCACCCACCGTGAGCTCTGCGTGGTCGAGCGCGACGGTCTCGTTCTCCCCCGATCCGTAGACCTTGCGGACGTCGACGAGTTCGAGTGCGGCCATGGGTGCGGCTCCCGGGTCAGGCCCCGCCGCCGATGGCGGTGGCCGGGTCGATGCGGATGATGCGGCGGACCGAGATCGCGCTGCCGACGAGGGCGGCGACGAGCACGCTGATCGCACTCGTCACGGCCCGGCTCGGTTCGAGGAGGAGGGGCACCTCGCGCGGGATCACCGCGCCGAGCCCGAGGGCGACGGCCTCGCCGATGACGAGGGCGACGACGGCGACCACCGCCGCCTGCACGAACAGACCGCGCACGATCTGGGTCGACGAGGCCCCGATGGCCTTGAGGACCCCGTACAGCGCGGTGCGCTCGAGCGTGAGGAGCGCGAAGAAGAGGGCGACCACCACGGCGGCCACGAGCAGCGTCGTGTTGATGATGAACGTGAACGTCCCCCGCTGGCTCTTGACGCCCGGGATCGCGTCGATCGCGGCCGCCTTCGTGAGGGTGGACGTGCCGCCGCTCGGCGCGGTCGCCCGGTCGATCGCGGTCGCCACTGCGGCCGGGTCGGTCCCCGGTCCGGTCGCGACCGAGAGCACCTGGAAGGTTCCGGGCGCCAGGATGCGGTCGGGCCGCACCTCCGCCGTCACGCGGCGCCACTCGGCGGGCGAGACCCACACCCCCGCCTGGAGGAGGTACGAGGTGTCGCTGACGAAGCCGCGGATGCGCACCGGGACCCCCGACGGCCCGAGACGCAACGTGTCGCCGACCTCGGCGCCGGCGGCCTCGAGGCGTCGGTCGACCCAGGCCTCGCCGGCCGGCGGTGGTGCCGGCACACCGCGCACCCCGCCCTGGTAGCCCCAGACCGCGGCGTTCTCGAAGGTGTCGCGCCCCTGCACACGTGCGCCGACGAGCGTGACCCCGAGCCCGCGCGTGCGACGCACCCCGGGCACCGCCTCGACGACGGCGCGGGTCCGCGGGCTCACCTGCGACCGGACGAACGAGTTGCGCGACGCACCCGAGAAGGTGAGCAGTTCGCCCTCCTGGGCCCGCACCGCCCCGGTGCTCCCGGTGGACAGGCCGTCGAGCAGGCCCCCGAGCAGCAGGAGGAGCACGGCGAGCAGGGTGAGCATGCCGACGGCCACTGCGAACCGGCCGGGGCGGCGCGCCATCTCCCGCAGCGAGAGCCTCACGACAGGCCGCCGAGGGTCGGACGGTTCACCGCGTCGACCGGATCGATGCGGGCGATGCGCCGGGCCGCGACGAGCGCGGCGAGCAGGGCGAGCACGAGGATCGTGACCCCGACCCGACCGATGAGCGCCGGGTCGGCCTCGATCGGGAAGACCGGACTCGACCCGAGCGCCGCGAGGAGGAGGATGCCGGCCCCGATCGCCATCGCGAGCACGACGACGAGGAGCACCTGGACGAACAACGCACCGACGAGGGTGCGCGTGTCGGCGCCGATGGCCCGGAGCAGGGTGAGGGAGGCGGCCTTCTGCACGGTGAGGATCACGAAGAAGAACCCGATGACGATCGTGATGACGATGTAGGTCAGTCCGATGATGAGGGAGAACGACTGCGACACGCTCGAGACCCCGGGTGCGTCGGCGACCGCGTCGTCACGGGTGAGCGCGTCGACGCCGGGCACCTCTCGGTTGATGCGCTCGGCGAGGGCGGCCGGCGTGACCCCGCGGGCGGGGATGACCGCGACGGCCGAGGGCAGCACCGTCCCGGCGCTCGGGTTTGCGACCCGGGCCGCCCGCTCGTAGGTGTCGTACGAGACGAAGATCGTCGGCAGCACGCTGAACCGACTCTCGTCGGCGGTGCCGACGATGCGGATGGGCAGGGGGGCCTGCGGCGCGTCACCCCCCGGCACGATCTCGACGGTGTCGCCCACGCCGAACCCCTGATCCGCGTCGATGGAGGATCCGACCCCCTCGCCGTCCCGCTGGGGCAGCCGGCCCGCGGCGAGCCGGGTCGGGGAGCCGGGCCCCCCGAGGTCGTGGCCGAAGAGAATCGCGTCGACCTCCTGCCCGTCGGCGACGACGGTGAACGAGCGCTCCCCGAGCGGACCGGCCTCGCCGACGCCGTCGACCGCCCGGACCGCGTCGACCTGCGCCGGGGTGACGGCGCTGCCCTCGAGCGAGCGCCGGGCGTCCTCGCCGTAGACGAGCACGGTGGCGGACTGGTGCTCGAGCGCGCCCGTGAAGAACCCGAGGAGGTTCACGAGCAGGGTCTGCATGAAGAATGCGAGGAACACGAGGAGGCCGATCGCGGCGGTCAGCAGGATGAAGCGGACCTTGGAGCGTCGGATCTCCCGCAGGGCGAGGCGCATCAGCGGGTCGTCGGCGGGGCGGTCGGCAGGGGGAGACGCATCGGAGCGGACTCTACTGACGGGATCTCGGGAGGTGAGGGCTCAGGCCTGCGGGAGGTTCCGGAGGATCTCACGGGCCCAGGTGGTGTCCGGGCGGGGTCGGCGGTTCGCGTCGACGAGAGCGCGCGGGGCCTCGATCTCCATCCGGACGAGGTGCCCGCCGTAGGTCTTGCCGAGGTTGTCGGCGCGCAGCGAACGCGGTCCGCCGCCACCGAGCGCCTCGTGCATCACGAAGTTGAGGCCGAGCACGTTCGGCACCTCGTAGCGGGTGACATCGCCACGCACGAGTGGCGCCATGTGCACGGCGACCCGGTCCGCCGTCACCTCGCGCACGATGAGGTCGTAGACCTCTGGTGCGTAGGCGAACAGGGCGACGTTGATGAGGTCCCCCTTGTCGCCCGACCGGTACGCGCACAGCTCACGGAGCGCGACCCGCACGGTGTCCGGCCCGAGGTCGCTCACCGCACCTCCTCCACGGTCACGCGTAGACCCGGATCGACGAGGTCCTTCTCGACGAGCGTCGGCCAGATGCCGAGGAGTTCGCTCGCGCCGCTCACCCCGCGACCCATCGTGGTGTGCCCGGCCGGCGGGGCCGAGAGCATGAGCGGCACCATCTCGCGGGCGATGGCGGCGGCGGTCGGCTGGTCCGTGCAGCGCCAGGCGACCCGCAGGCCGATCTCGGACGGTTCCGCACGTCCTGTGGCGGTCGGCATCGGCACCGCGCCACCGAGCGCGTCGTCGCCCCAGAACTCGAAGCGCCACTCGTCGACCGCGTACCCGGCGGCCTCGGCGCGCTTCGCGAGGATGGCGGCGGTCGCCTCGGCCTTCTCGCGCGCATCGGGCCAGGCGAACGCGGCGCGCGCCTCGCCCGACCATCCGGCGTGGTGGGCGAGGAGGGCCTTGTAGGTCGGCGTTGCCGGGCGGCCGGTGACCCCCGTGATGCGCACCCGATCGTCGCCGAGGTCCTCGAACCGCGCGGTCGTGAGGTCGGCCACCACGTCGGGGTGGAGGTAGGCGGCGGGATCGGCGACCTCGTAGAGCAGTTGTTGGCGCACGGTGTCGAGATCGACGCGCCCGCCGCTCGCCGCGGGCTTCGTGATGACGGCGGTCGCGTCCGGGGCCACCTCGGCGATGGGGTACGGGAGGTTCCACGGCTCCGGGACCGTCGACCAGTCCCCGCTGAAGTTGCCGCCCGCACTCTGCCCGGAGCACTCGAGGAGGTGACCGACGAGCACGCCGGCGGCGAGGCGGTCCCAGTCGTCCCAGGCCCAGCCGAACTCGTGGACGAGCGGGGCGAGGAAGAGCGCGGCGTCGGCGACCCGACCGGTGATGACGATGTCGGCCCCGGCGTCGAGGGCCTCGACGATCGGCCGTGCGCCGAGGTAGGCCGCGAAGAACCGCGGGTCCCCGGGGAACTCGGTGAACGGCGCCCCGGTGTCGAGGTGTGCGAGGCGGGTCGCGGTCGCTGCGGCGAGTTCGTCGCGGCGACCGAGGAGGTCGTCGCCGAGGACCGTCGCCACCTTGAGGCCGGTCAGTCCCTGCTCGCGCGCGGCCTCCATCGCTGCCCGGGCCGCCGCGGTCGGGTTGATGCCGCCCGCGTTCGTGATGACCTTCGTGCGACCGTCGGCGACGAACGGGAGCGCGGCGCCGAGGTACGCAGGGAGGTCCTTCGTGTACCCCCGGGTCTCGTCGCGGGCCCGGTCCTTCTGGAGGATCGCGAGCGTCAGCTCCGCAAGCGCCTCGAGGCAGAGGTAGTCGACGCCGTCGGCGAGCAACCCCTCGACGGCGCGCGGCGTGTCGCCGTAGAAGCCCTGACCACCTGCGACGCGGATCCGCTCGCGCACGGCGTCGCTCAGACCGCGCCGGGCCGACGGTCGGCCCACGGCATCGCGCGCTCGAGCTGCCCGGCGATCGCGAGGCAGCGGTCCTCGCGCCACGCACCGGCGACCGCCTGCACGCCGACGGGCAGGCCCTCGGGCGACATGGCGGTGGGAACGCTGATCGCGGGCTGGCCGGTGACGTTGAACGGCGCGCAGTACGCGACGAAGGGCGTCGCCCGACCGACGGCGGTGCCCGGGTCGTCGGGCCGCGCGAGATCGCCGAGCATGGGCGGGACCTCGGCGAGCGTGGGGGTGAGGAGGATGTCGAAGTCCTCCCACCACGCGAGCATGCGACGGGTCCACGCGTGCACCTCGCGCAGTGCCTGCTGCACCCGCACGCCGGTCATCGCGCGGCCCATCTCGTTGTAGGTCCAGGTGATCGCCTCGACGTCGTCCGCGGTCACCGGTCGTCCGGCGATCGCTGCGAGTTCCTCGAGGTCGACCGCGACGTTCGTGGCGAGCACCGTGATGAAGTTCGAGATGAGGCCCTCGTCGAGTGCGGCGGGTGCTGCGACCTCGACGTGGTGCCCGAGACCCTCGAGCGTGTGCGCCGCAGCCTCCGCCGCCGCGACGCAGGCGGGCATCGTGGCGGCCATGCCGGCCGGTGCACTCGTGAGGAGGCCGATCCGCAGGGGCGCCGGGTCGGTGGCGGCCGCGTCGACGTAGGAGCCGTGGCGACCGGGTGCGGCGCTCGGGTCGCCGGGGACTGCGCCGTGCACGGCGTCGAGGATCGCCGCGGTGTCCCGCACCGAACGGGTGAGCACCCCGCGCGCGACGAACCCGTTCCACGGCTCGCCCTCGTCGGGGCCAAGCGAGATGCGGCCGCGGCAGGGCTTGAGGCCGACGAGGCCGTTCGCGCTCGCCGGGATGCGGATCGAACCCCCGCCGTCGCCCGCGTGCCCGATCGGCACGACGCGTGCGGCGACCGCGGCGCCCGACCCGCCGGACGACCCGCCGGGGCCGCGGGCGAGATCCCACGGGTTGTGGGTGGGTCCGTACGCCTCCGGCTCGGTGGTCGGCTGCAGTCCGAACTCGGGGGTGTTGGTCTTGCCGATCGCGACGAGGCCCGCGCCGCGCAGGCGCGCGATGAGCGTGGAGTCCCGTTCGGCGGTGTGGCCGATCGCCTTGAGCAGGCGGTTGCCCTGGTGGAACGGTGCACCGCCGAGCGTGCCGTCGAGATCCTTGACGACGAACGGCACGCCCCGGAACGGTCCGTCGGCGCCGCCCGCCGCGGCCTCGACCCGGGCCCGGTCCCGCAGGTCGTGGATCACCGCGTTGAGGGCCGGGTTCACCTCGTCGAGCCGGGCGAGGGCCGCCTCGACGAGTTCGCTCGGGCTTGCGGCCCCGGTGCGGACGAGTTCGGCCTGCGCGGTCGCGTCGAGGTCGGTGATGGTGCGGGGGTCGGTCATGGGCGCGACCGTAGCGCCGCGGTCGGGGCGCGAGCCGTGGGTGGGAGGTGGTGCCGGGTCAGGCGATCGGCGGGCGCCGGTCGGACCACGGCTGCGCGGTCTCGAGCTGCGCGGCGACGCGCAGCAGGAGGTCCTCCCGGCCGTAGGCGCCGACGAGCTGCACGCCGATCGGCAGCCCGGCCCGGTTCTCACCCATCGGCAGGCTGATGGCGGGCTGCCCGGTGACGTTGCACTGCGCGGTCCACGGGACGAACGAGGTGGCCCGCACGAAGCCCGCCGTCGGGTCCTCGGGCGTCGGGTCGAACGTGCCGTGGGGCACCGGCGGCTCGCCCAGGGTCGGCGTGAGCAGCAGGTCCCAGCCGTCATCGGTCCACCACGATTCGACCCGCCGGCTGTACGCCTCGCCCGCGCTCACCGACGCGATCATCGAGAGCGCGTCGACCGCGAACCCGCCCTCGGCGAGCGCCCAGGTGAGGGGCTCGACGAGGTCGGCGCGGGGCTCGAGGCCGACCTCGGCCAGCAGGTGCCGCACGTCGTACGCGCAGCCGACGGCCCAGGCCGTCGTGAATTGGTCGAGCACCGAGGCGTCGTCGAGCGCCGCGGGGTGCGCGGCCTCGACGTGGTGCCCGAGCGACTCGAGCAGGCGCGCGGTCGCCTCGGTCGCCGCAACGACGTCGGGGTGCAGCGGCGTGCCGAACATCGGGTGGTGGGTCGCGTACCCGATGCGCAGGCGGCCCGGGTCGACGCCGAGTTCCGCCGCGAACGGCCGCGCCGGTACCGGCGCGGTGACGGGGTCACCGGCTCGACGGCCCGCGATCGCGTCGAGCACCGCCGCGGTGTCGCGCACCGTGCGGGTCACGCAGCCCTCGACGATGAGGAACGCGCTGAACTCACCCTTGTTCGGGCCGAGCGAGGTGCGGCCGCGACTCGGCTTGAGGCCGACGAGCCCGCAGGCCGCGGCCGGGATGCGGATCGAGCCGCCACCGTCGTTCGCGTGCGCCACCGGCACGAGGCCCGCGGCCACCGCCGCGGCGCTGCCGCCGGAGGACCCGCCGGTCGTGTGCCCGATCGCCCACGGGTTGTGCGCCGGCCCGTAGGCGAGGGACTCGGTGGTCGGCACGAGGCCGAGTTCCGGCGTGTTCGTGCGGCCCAGGTACGCGAACCCCGCGTCGAGGTAGGCGCGGGCGAGGTGGTCGGTGTGCTTCGCCCGGTGCCCGGCGTCCTTGAGGGCCTGCATGCCCTCGTGGTACGGGTCGCCCTCGACCGCGCACATGAGGTCCTTGAAGAGGATCGGCACGCCGTGGAACGGACCCGCAGGGAGGTCACCGGTCCGGGCCTGCGCACGGGCGAGCTCGAAGCGTTCGTGGATCACCGCGTTGAGTCGGGGGTTCAGGGCCTCGATGCGCGCGATCGCGTGGTCGACGAGCTCGAGCGGGGTCACCTCGCCGGTGCGGACGAGCTCGGCCTGCGCGGTCGCGTCGAGCCAGTGGAGATCGGTGGAGTCGGTCATGGGCGTGACCGTAGCGCCGGTGGTCGGCGGGCGGCGAGGGTCGTCACCACCCGCGGAGGTCCACCGCCCAGGACTCGAGGATCGCGGCGTCCGGGCCGGGTCCGTCGACCACGTGCATCACCTCGTGGTACGCCACGGTCGGATCGACGTGGGCCGCTGCGACGAGCACGCGGTCGCCCACCGTGAGCCGCGTGCCCTCGTCGGGCAGCAGCGTGGTGTGCTCGTCGGAGCAGAAGAACACCGTCGAACCGGCGACCGTCGGGTTCCCGTGGTCCATGCCGAGGGACTTGAGTCCGCAGTCGACGACCGCCCACCCCTTCGCCGACACCGAGACGACGGTGGCGACGAGGTGGAGCGCGGGCTCGAACGGGAGCCCGAGGTCGCCGTACGCGGTGTCCATGAGCGCGTAGGACCCGGCCTGGATCTCGTTCGCCCAGGTGTTGATGGCGTACGTGCCGGTCCCGCCGGCCGAGACGATCTCGCCCCCGACGTCCTCATGGGCGGCGAGCAGGAGCGCCATCGCCTCGCCCGTGAGGCGCACGCGGTCGTCGTGGGACGCGAGTCCGACCACGTGACCCTCGTACCCCATGACACCGCGCACGGTGAGGCCGCGGGCCCGCGCTGCGTCGGCGATGCCGCCCGCGTCCTCCGGCGGGACGCCGCAGCGCGGCAGGCCGACCTCGACGTCGACGAGGACCTCGCGCAGGCCCGCGGCCGCCGCGGCGTCGACGGTCGCGATGGAGTCGACCGCGACGGTGATGCGGGCGGTGCCGTCCGCGACGAGCGCAGCCATGGCGCCGAGCCGGCCCGGGTCCACGCACTCGTTCGCGAGCAGGAGGTCGTCGCCGAGCCCGGCCCGGGCCAACCCGACCACCTCGCGCGGGGTCGCGGCGGTGAAGGTGCGGTGCCCGTGCGCGGCCTGACGGGCGGCGAGGGCCGTGGTCTTGTGCGCCTTGACGTGGGGTCGGCACCGGGGGCCGGGGAGCGCCGCGGCCATCATGGCGAGGTTGCGTTCGAGTGCGTCGGCGTCGACCGCCAGGGCGGGTGTGGGCAGGTCCCGGACGGTGCGCGGTGCGGCGGGCATGCGTGGGAGCATGGCACGACCATGCCGACCCCCGCCGAGGAACGCCCGCCCATCACGCACGACGTCCACACGGCGGATCTGCCGCCGACGCCGCAGCGCGACTTCCTCATCCCCGCCGAGCGGTGGGTCGAGGCCCCCGAGGCGTTGCGCGCGCTCGGCGCCGATCTCGGCGTCGCGCTCGTCGCATACAAGCGGCGGATCGGGCGGTACCTGCTCTGGCGGGCCGGGCCCGCCCGCGGCGCCGACGCCCGCTACATGGCGATCGCCGCGGACGACCTCGACCGGCGTTTCACCTTCCGGCTGTTCCCCGATGGCTCCGGAGCGGGCCCCGGCCCCGACGCCACGACCCACACCCGCTTCCGCACGTGGAAGGAAGCACTCCGCGACGACGGGTGATCGTGTCCGTCGTTGTGGTCGTGGTGTGCTGACCCGAGGGGTCGGAAGCACTCCGCGACGACGGGTGGTGGGTCAGCGCGGGAGCAGGCGGCGCAGCAGCTTGCCGCCGGGGGAGCGCGGGATCTCGTCGACGGTCCGGATCTCGCGCGGCAGCTCGGCCGCGCTGAGCCGCTGCTGCGCGAAGGCGCGCAGGTCGGCGAGCGAGGGGGGCAGGCCCTTGCGCACCGGCACGACGTAGGCGACCACGCGGTCGCCCCACTCGGGGTCGGGCAGGCCGACGACGCACACATCGCGGATCGCCGGGTGGAGGAGCAGGACGTGTTCGACCGCGGTGGGCGAGACGTTGACCCCGCCCGTGATGATGACGTCCTTGCGCCGGTCACCCACCCGTACGGTGCCGTCGGCCTCGACCCGCCCGAGGTCGCCGGTGCGCAGGAAGCCGTCGGGGGTGAACGCCGCCGCGGTCGCGGGTGCGTCGAGGCGGTAGCCGCGCATCGTGATCTGGCCGCGGACGAGGATCTCGTCGGTGGCCGGGTCGGTGACGACCTCGACCCCGATGAGCGGGCGGCCGTCGTGCACGCAGCCGCCACCGGTCTCGGTGAGCCCGTAGGTCGTGCTCATGTGCGCGCCGGCGGCCCGGGCGCGGGCGAGCAGCCCGGGCGGGGCGGGGGCCCCGCCGAGGAGGATGTGCCGGAACCGGTCGACCGGCGCGCCGGCGTCGAGGAGGCGTCCGAGGGTGGTCGGGACGAGCGACACGAGGGTGGCGCCGTCCTGAGGGGCCCGGGCGACCGCCGCAGTGTCGAACCGGTCGTGCACGACGACGTCGGTGCCGGTGTGGAACCCGCGGGCGAGGATCGCGAGCCCGGCGACCCCGGTGAGCGGTACGCACGCGAGCCAGGTGTCGTCGATCGGATCGGCGCCGAGCGCCCTGTGCACGGCGAACGCGGACGCCTCGAGTGCGTGTTCATCGAGCATCACCCAACGCGGCTCCGCGGTGGTGCCGCTCGTCCCGACGACCGCGGCGACCCCGGCCGGCACGGGGACGCCCGCGCCGTCGCGGTCGTGCCACGCCCGTCGGCCGGTCGCGTCGAGGATCTCGGTGGGACGCAGAGTGCTGAGTCGTTCCTCGACGCGGAACTGCGGATCGCGCGGATCCACGATCGCGACCGCATCGCCCTCGGCCCACGCGGTGCGCACGGCGTCGGCCGCGGCCGACGGTGGGAGCACCACCGCGAGGAGCGAGGAATCGGCGCCGGTCCGCATCACCCGGTACCGTAACGCTCGGTCCCCGCCCGCCGGAACGTCCCGGCGCCCGGGGCGCTTCGAACCCCGACGGCGACACGCGAGCCGGTCCGGCGGGGGCGACCCGGAGGACTTCGACGTGGCGACGCCGGCGCAGTGGATCGAGGGGGCCCGACCCCGCACGCTCGGTGCCGCGGTCGCGCCGGTGCTCGTCGGCACGGCGGTCGCCGCCACGACGGGTCCGATCATCTGGTGGCGGGCGGTGGGCGCGCTCGTGGTGGCCGTCGCGTTCCAGATCGGCGTCAACTATGCGAACGACTACTCCGACGGGGTGCGGGGCACCGACGCCGAGCGGCGCGGGCCGTTGCGCCTCACGGCCTCGGGACTGGCCACCCCGGCGCAGGTCCGCCTCGCCGCCGGCCTGAGCCTGCTCGTCGGTGCGGCCGTCGGCCTCGTGCTCGCGCTCGCGGTGAACCCGTGGCTCATCGCGTTCGGCGCGGTCCTCATCGTCGCCGCCGTCCTCTACACGGGCGGGCCCCGCCCCTACGGCTACGCAGGCCTCGGCGAGGTGATGGTGCTCGCGTGCTTCGGGTTCGCGGCCACGGTCGGGACCACCTACGTGCAGGGTCGGGGCGTGCCGGCCGCGGCGTGGTGGGGCTCGCTCGTCACCGGCCTGCCGGCGTGCGCCGTCCTGCTCACGAACAACGTGCGCGACGTGGCGACCGACGTCGTCGCGGGGAAGCGCACCCTCGCCGTACGGATCGGCGCGACCCGGGCCCGACGCCTGTTCGTCGGGTGCCTCGCGGGAGCGTTCGTTGCGCTCGTCCCGATCGCGGTCGACGCACCGGCGGCCGCCCTCGGGTTCCTCGCCGCACCGCTCGCGGTGCCACCGGCCCGTGCGATGCTCACGCGCACCGACGCCCCGGGGCTCATCGCCGCGCTCGTCGGCACGGTCCGGCTCGAACTCGTCCTCGGTGCGCTCGTCGCGATCGGGCTGTTCGCCTCGTGACGGTCGAGCACCGCCTCCGCATCGGCGCACGGGAGGTCCTGCTCGTGGAGGGACCCGCGGGGTGGGGGGAGTGCTCGCCGCTCGCGGGGTACCCGTGCGATCCGGCCCGGGCCCGAGCGGCCGCGCTCGAGGCGGCCACGCTCGGGTGGCCGGCCCCGCGGCGCGCGGTCGTGCCCGTCAACGCGTTCCTCGCCGCCGACGCGCCGATCGAGCCGGCCGCGCTCGCCGGGTTCCCGGCGATCAAGGTGAAGGTCGGACGCTCGGCGCCCGATGTCGACGTCCGTCGCCTCCGCGCGCTGCGCAACGCGGTCGGACCGGGCCCGGCGATCCGCATCGACGCGAACGGGGCCTGGGACGTCCCGACAGCGATCGAGGTGCTGCGGGCCGTCGAGCCCCTGCACCTCGAGTTCGTCGAGCAGCCGGTCACCTCCATCGACGACCTCGCCGAGGTCCGTCGCCGCGCCGCCGTGCCGATCGCGGCGGACGAGTGCGTCCGGTCGGTCGACGACGCCCGGCGGGTACGGGCGCTCGGAGCCGCAGACCTCGTCGTCCTCAAGGTCCAGCCGCTCGGGGGCGTCCGACCCGCCCTCGAGGTCGCGGCCGCCGCCGGGCTCCCCGCGGTCGTGTCCTCGATGCTCGAGACCTCGGTCGGGCTCGCGGCTGGGGTCGCGCTCGCCGCTGCGCTCGAAGAGTTGCCGTTCGCGTGCGGCCTCGCCACGCTCGGCGAGGTCGCGGGCGACGTGACGGACGAGCCGCTCGTACCCGTCGACGGCGCGCTGCCCGTCCGGCCGGTGGTCCCGAGCGCCGCGGCGCTCGCCGCCTACGGAGCGAGGTCGTGAACGAAGGTCGTGAGCGCGGCCGCCACCGCGGCGGGCTGCTCGAGCGGCAGCGCGTGCCCGCCCGGCAGTCGCAACCGGAGGCAGTCGGGGATCGCCTCGAACATCGCGTCCCCGATGGCGTCGTACTTGGCGTCCTGTTCGCCGGTGAGCACCATCACGGGGACGTCGAGGTCGCCGAGCGCGTCCCAGTGCGGTTCCTGCGCGCCCTGTCCGAGGTCGACGAGCTGGTGCGCGATCGAGTCCGCCGTGTGGGCCGCGGCGCGTTCGGCGATCTGGCCCGCGTCCGTCGGGAGCGAGGCGAAGAGCGGCTGGGCCAACCACTCGGTGAGGAACACCTCGACGCCGACGGCCCGGGCGTGGCGCGCGAGCGCGCGATCGGCCTCGAGCCGGGCCGCCCGCTCGTCGTCGTCGGCGATGCCGGCCGTGGCGCTCACGAGTACGAGCCCCTCGACGAGCTCGGGTCGTCGCAGGGCGACCTCGAGGCACAGACGCCCGCCCATCGAGTACCCGACGTAGACGGCCGAACCGCCCCGATCAGCGATGGCGGCCGCCGTCTCGACGAAGGTTCGGGCCTCGGGCACGTCGAGCGCGACGATGTCGAGGTCGGGCGCCGCGGCGATGACGTCGCGCCAGGCCGACGCCGACTGGGTGAAACCCGGGACCGCCACGAGACGCACGGGGGCATCCTCGCATGAGCCGCGACGCGACCGACGCAACGACGGCCTTCGCGCGCACGCTCGTCGACGAGTGGGTGCGCGGGGGCGTCACGGATGCCGTCGTGGCGCCCGGATCCCGTTCGGCCCCGTTGGCCCTCGCCCTGGCCGGCGACGAGCGGATCCGGGTCCACGTGCACCTCGACGAGCGGTCGGCGGCGTTCTTGGCCCTCGGGCTGGGCCGGGCGACCGGACGGCCCGCGGTCGTGCTCTGCACCTCCGGATCGGCCGCGGCCAACTTCCACCCGGCGGTCACCGAGGCGTTCCACGGTGGCGTGCCGCTCATCGTCGCGACCGCGGACCGGCCGCCGGAGGTCCGCGGCACGGGCGCAGCCCAGACGATCGATCAGGTCGGGCTCTACACCACCGCGGTGCGCTGGGCCGTCGACGTCGCGCCGCCCGAGGACGTCCCCGGTGCCGGCGCCGCGTGGCGCGAGCTCGCGGCGACCAGCGTGGTGCGGGCGCTCGGCCCGGTCGCCGGACCGGTCCACCTCAACCTGTGCTTCCGGGAGCCGTTGGTGCCGAGCGGCGCGCCCCTCGTCGACGCGCCCGGTCGCGCCGATGGTGGCCCGTGGGTCGATCCGCCCGAGCCGGAGCCCGGGTTGTCCGGGCTCGCCGTGGACCTGCTCGCGGCCGCGTGCCGCGCGCACCCGCGCGGGCTCATCGT
>JBJTWK010000047.1:0-3369 GCA_046081705.1 Actinomycetes bacterium
CCCTTCTGACCGGCCTTCGTGAAGATCTTCCAGTGGGCGACGATGGCGATGACTGCGATCGCCAGCATGATGATCAGGGAGAGGCCGCTACCGCCCCCGGATTCCGCTGCGAATGACATCTGGTGGTTCCCCCCCTTTGGGCTCGGCTTCGAGCCCTGAGGGAAGAAATGTTGTCAGTGTTGCGGATGTGAATGGTGGATACCGGGCGGAATCGGCCCGGGTCAGGCAGGATCCTCGGTCTCCGGGGTCGGGTCGAGCCACCGGACCGTCCAAGGCAGGAGCACCGCCAGGCCACAGATACCGGCGAACACCACGGTGGCTCCGAGCACCCGGTGATCGTCGAGGACCACCACCGTGACCCCGCCGCCGACGATGAGTGACACCCCCGTGAGGGCGGCGAAGGCGCGCCCGAGCCGCTGTTCGTTGAGCGCCCCGGCGGCCGCCGCGGCCCGGCCCCGCACGCGGTCGAGCGCGCGCTCGGCCCACGCGAACTCGGTCGCGAGGATGAGCAGGCCGATGACGCTCACGAGGATGCCGGGCCCGGGGAGCACGAGCATCGCGAGTCCGGCGCCCACGAACGCGACGCCCACGACGAGGACCACCAACCGCTTGACGCTCTGCGCGATCCAGCGCAGCCACGCGAGCGGGGAGTGGAGGTCGGGCATCAGACGGTTCCGGCGGTGCGCATCGCCTCGAGCCGCTCGATGCGCTCGTCCATCGGCGGGTGCGTCATGAAGAGCCGACCGAACTCGACCTTGCGTCCGCTGAGCGGGTTCACGATGTAGGCCGTCGCCTGTTGGGGCGAGATGTCCATCGGGATCGCGGCGGAGGTGGCGTCGAGGCGGCGCAGGGCGCGGGCCAACGGCATCGGGTCGCCGAGGATCTCGGCTCCGCCGCGGTCCGCCTCGAACTCCCGGGCCCGGCTCAAGGCCATCTGCAGCACGCTGGCCGCCATCGGGGCGAGGATCGCCGTGAGGAGCAGCACGATCGGGTTCGGGCTGTCCTCGTCCTCACCCCCGCCGAACATGCCCGCCCACAGCGCCATGTTGGCGAGGAACGAGATGGCGGTCGCGACGGCCGCAGCGACCGAGCCGATGAGGATGTCGCGGTGCTTCACGTGCGCGAGCTCGTGCGCGAGCACTCCGCGCACCTCGTCGGCCGGACACTGCTGGAGGAGCCCCTGGGTGACGGCCACCGCCGCGTGGGCCGGGTTGCGGCCGGTCGCGAACGCGTTCGGCTGGGGCGAGGGCGAGACGTAGACCCGCGGCATCGGCAGTCCGGCTCGTGTGGCGAGGTCCCGCACCGTGGCGACCAGTTCGGGCGCGTCGGCCTCGCTGACCTCGACCGCGCCGGCGGCCCGGATCGCGAGGCGGTCCGAGAACCAGTACGAACCGCCGACGACCGCGAGGCCGAGCAGGAGGCCGATCGTCGCGCCGCCCCGACCGCCGAGCATCGATCCGACGGCGACGAAGAGGCCGCCGATCGCCGCGAGCAGAACGGTGGTCTTGAAGGTGTTCTTGAACGCCATGGGGTACTCCTCGGCTCCGGGTGGTCACGGTGCCGAAGGTCTCTCCCGCCGTGTGGCGACCGGTGTGCCGGGGCCCGGAGGCCCGTGGTGACGACATCACCGCGTGGGGATACTCCCCTTCGGGTATGGCATCCGCAGTGTACCGGGGCGGCGGCCCTCCGCAGGACGCGCCCGAACTCGGCGCCCCCGGTGGTGGTGCCGAGCCTCAAGTAGGGTCCGGAGCGTTCGGTCGTGCGGCCGCAGCGGACGGGAGCGAGTCATGGGCAGGGTTCGGGTGGTCCTCGCCATGGTTGCGGTGTGTGGGCTCGTCGGTGTCGGGGTCCAACCCGTCCCTGCGGGCGGCGCGGTGGTGCTCGTGGGCGACCGGTCCGCGTCGCCCGGATCGACCATCGCGGGAGCGGACACGGGTTACGTGTACACCGGAACCGGACCCGTCTCGATCTTCGGTGGGACCGACGTGCGGCTCCACTTCCCGCCGGGCGCGCGCATCGCCCACGCCGACACCCGTGCGGGCGTCCCGCCGAGCCCGATCCCGAACCGACCGACCGAGGGCGACATCGTCGGCACCTTCACCCTGACCTCAGCGTTCAACTACGCCGGGTGCACGAGCCCCATCAGCCGCGGCTACCGGTTCGTCTGGCACGAAACGACCTGGAACGGCGCCGCCGACTCCCGGAAGGTGGCCGAGTTCGGGGTCGAGTACGAGTTCGCACCCGGTCAGTGGGTGGACTACAGCTCGCTCGGCGTGCACTTCGACGTGCTGCTCATGGGCGAATCCGGGGGTCTCCCGGTCTACGAGACGCTGGTGCCGACGACGGCGACGGCCGGCTTCTTCTGCGACGGTGCCTACTTCCGTCAGACCGCGCACTTCAGTGCCCCGGACGGTAAGGCCCTCATGCGCAATCCTGATACCCCCGGCACCTATGCCTATTGCTCCAGCTGGACGACGAACTCGTTCGAGCACCTCGAGTACTGCACCGATGTGACCATCGAGGCGTCGGACGGAACGAGTTCGGCCCTCGTCGACCCGGCGACGTGCACGATCGTCGGCACCGAGGGACCCGACGTGCTCCTGGGGACCAGCGGCGACGACATCATCTGCGGCCTCGGCGGTGACGACCGAATCGTCGCCGGCGACGGGGCCGACCTGGTCGTCGGCGGGAGCGGCAACGACCGCGTCCTCGGAGGGCTCGGCGATGACCGACTCGATGGTGGCGCGGGATCGGATGTGGTGAACGGTGGAGCGGGGGACGACGCCATCTTCGGCGGCGACGGAGTGGACGTGCTCGCCGGCGCACAAGGCAATGACGTCGTGAACGGAGGAGCCGGCGATGACCGGCTGAACGGCGCCGCGGGCGATGACGTCCTCGAGGGCGCCATTGGGGCGGACCGCATGGTGCTCGGGGCGGGGGACGACCGCGCCTATGGCGGGGCCGGGGACGACACGGCGTCGGGCAGCGCCGGCAACGACGTGATCTCCGGGGGTGACGGGGCCGACGTGCTGGCCGGCAGCGCCGGCAGCGACCTCATCTACGGCGGACCCGACGTCGACGCCTGCCGGGCCGAACCGATCCTCGACCTGGGTCTCCTCGTCGACTGCTGACCGACTCCCCGTTAGGTCGGCCCGGGATCTTGGCGCCCTCGGCAGGATTCGAACCTGCGCACACGGTTTAGGAAACCGATGCTCTATCCCCTGAGCTACGAGGGCGGGGATGACGCGGAACTTGCCGTGAAACTCCCGAGAGGGCGGCGTTCCGGTTGGTGGAGACGGTACTCGCGGGCCGTTGGGGGCCTCGCGCGTTCTCCTTATTTCAGGAGAACCGGATGGTCGGCGTCGCCCA
>JBJTWK010000048.1:0-4016 GCA_046081705.1 Actinomycetes bacterium
GACGAGGGGCCCGTGGGTCGGAGGGCCCAGACGGGCGTCAGCCGGCCCGGCGCAACCTCCACCACACCCCGCCGGATGCGCCCCACACCACCAGCGCGTCAGCCGGCCCGGCGCATCCTGCACCACACCCCGCCGGATGCGCCGCACACCACCAGCGCGTCAGCCGGCCCGGCGCATCCTGCGGTGCTCCAGGAAGTCGACGAGGACGTAGTCGCCGAGCGTGTCGGGCGTCGTGAAGAACGCGCGGCCGCGGTTGAGGCGCGTCATCTGCTCCACGAAGTGTCGCAGCCCCCAGTCCGCGTCGAGCATGAACGTGTTGATCCGAATGCCCTCCCGCGTGCAGCGGGCGACCTCCCGCAACGTCTCCTCGACGGTGACCGGCGACGCCGGGTACTGGAAGTACGCCTCACCACCCTCGAGGTGGGACGTCGGTTCGCCGTCGGTGACCATGAGGATCTGCTTCGTGCCGCTCTGACCGGCGAGCTGCTTGCGGGCCAGCATCATCGCGTGCTGCATGTTCGTGCCCCACTCGAAGTCCCACGAGAGTTCGGGCAGGAGTTCGGGCTTCACCTCGCGCGCCACCCGCCCGAACGCAACGAGGCCGAAGTGGTCACGCGGGAACTGCGAACTGATGAGCGCGTGGAGCGCCATCGCGACCTTCTTGGCGGGGAGGAAGTTGTCGCGCATCGGCATCGACATGGAGACGTCGAGCAGCAGCACGGTCGCCGAGCGCGTGACGTGCTCGGTGCGCTCCACCTCGAAGTCCTCGGGGAGCAGCCGGACGGGCGTCCCGGCGCCGGCGCGGAACACCGCGTTGCGGATCGTCTGCTCGACGTTGAGGTTGAACGGGTCGCCGTACTCATATGGCTTGTGCTCGTAGGCCCGCTCGTGGCCCACACCGATCCGCTCCACCTCGTGGCGGCCCGCCCGATCGGCGAGGAGCTTCCGGTAGAGGTCGCCGAGCGCCTTCTGGCCCAGGGCCCGGACCGCGCGCGGCGTCAACTCGAGCCGGCCCTCGCGCTGGTCGATGAGACCCGCCTCCTGGAGGATCCTCGTCATCTCGCGCAGGCGCTCGAGGGAGCGCGCCGCGTCGTCGCCGAGGAGCTCCGCCGCGCGGTCGAGGTCCACCTCGGCGAGTTGGCCGGGCTGGGTGGCGTTCTGGAGGAACTGCTCGAGCTGGTCGAGGTCGCCGAGCGTCTGCAGCATCTGCGACATGTCCCCCATGCCCATCGGCTGGTCGCCCTGCATCCGCATCGACTGCTGCCACGGGAGATCCGGGAACGCCTGCTGGAGGTTGCGGCCCAGTTCGTCCATCTGCCAACGCAGGTCCATGTCGTCGAGGAGCGCCTCGGAGAGCTGCTGCAGCTGCGCGCGCTGCTCCGGCGTCATCGAGTTCATGAGTTGCTGCATGGCCGCCATCGACATGGCCATCTGCTCGAGCAGTTCGTCGAGGCTCTGCGGATCGCCCGGGAAGAAGTCGCCGTACTTGTCCATGAACTCCTGGAAGTTCGGCTCCTCCCCGCGCTCGCGGGCCTCGAGCATCTGGTTGAGCTCGGCGAGCATGTCCTTCATGCGCGCCATCTGCTCCGGGGTGACGTTCTGCATCCCCTCCGAGAGCCGGTTGAACGTGTTCTGGAGGAGTTGCGACCGCAGCTCGTCCATGAGCTCCTCGAAGTGCTGACGCGCCGAGTCGTCCATGAAGTCGTACTGCTGCATCGACTGCACCATGGAGCCGAGGTCCGGCGGCATGAGGTCGAGCTCCATGTGCCGTTGGGTCGCGAGGTCCTCGACGATCTCCTGCCGTCGCTGGTCGCCGCTCTCGCGTGCCTGCTCGAGGCGGCGGTCGATGCCGGCCCGTTCCTCGTCGAGGATCTCGCGCAGCCGCTCGGCGATCTCGGCGAACGGACCACCGAGATCCTTCGACTCGACCTCCTCGCGGCGACGCTCCCGCAGGCGCTCGAGCATCTCGCGCAGGCCCATGAGCTGCTCGCCGTTCCGGTCACGCATCCCCTGCTGCAGGAGCCGGCGCAGCGCAGCGTTGAGGTCCCCGTGGTAGGTGAGGTCGTCGGCCATCTCGGAGAGCAGGGAGTCGGCGTCGAGGTCGAAGCCCC
This sequence comes from Actinomycetes bacterium, assembly GCA_046081705.1. GTDB lineage: Bacteria > Actinomycetota > Acidimicrobiia > IMCC26256 > IMCC26256 > IMCC26256. The sequence goes on from JBJTWK010000048.1 coordinate 2,112, forward strand.
GCTGCGTGCCGTCCCACCGGGAGTAGGAGAACCCTCGCCGTGCCATGACCGCACCCTACGCCCCCACCCGACTCGGCGCCCCCGGGGTCGCGGCGCGACGATGACCCCATGCCGGCCCGTCGACCGCACCGCGCCATCGCCCTCGTCCTCGCGGTCGGGTTGGGCCTCGCCACGGTCGCCGGGTGCTCCCGCGGCAACGAGATGACCGACCTCCCCCGACCGCCGGAGGACTTCTGCGCGGCCGGCAGGACCTACGAGGAGCGGATCACCTCCGGCCGTCGCGTGCCGATCGCCGATCAGATCCGCCTCGTGCGCCGCATGGACGACGCCGCACCCCCCGACGTCGCCGACGACACCGCCGCCTTCCTCGCCGCGCTGCTGCAGGTCCGGGCGGGCGACGACGGCGCGGTCGATTCGACCGACATCCAGGACGCCGTCACGCGGGTGAACCGTCGGTACTCGCAGGGGTGCGGCGTGTACGACCGCCGCGGCGGCATCTGAACCGGGTGGGGATCACCGAGGGTTTCATCTGGGGCACCACCTCCTCGTCCACGCAGTGCGAGGGGGCGGCGCCCGAGAGCGACTGGGCCGACTGGGAGAGCCGAGGCCTGGCCCCACGATCCGGCGACGGCAACGGGTTCGCCACCCACTTCGCCGAGGACTTCCGCCTGTACGCGTCGTACGGCCTCACCCACCACCGCCTCTCCGTCGAGTGGGCCCGGATCGAACCCGCCGAGGGCCGACGCGACGACGCCGTGGTCGAGCACTACCGCGCCGTGCTCGAGGCGGCCCGGGCGGCCGGCGTCGCGCCGTGGCTCTGCCTGCACCACGTCACCCTGCCCGGCTGGTTCACCGAACTCGGCGAGGGGGCGTTCCGGGACGACCGCGCCCGCTCGTACCACTGGGCCCGCCACGTGGCGTTCTGCGCCGAGACGTTCGGCGATCTCGTCGCGGGGTGGCAGCCGATCGACGAACCGACCGCGTACGCCGCCGGCGGGTACCTCACGGGCACGATGCCCCCGGGCGACCGCGATCCGGAACACTTCGCGCAGGCGCTGCGCGGGATGGTGCTCGCGTGGCGCGACGCGTGGCGCGAACTCCGTGGCGGTCCACCCGTGGCCACGATGCTCGACCTGTCCCCCGTGTTCCCCGTCGACGAGTCCGTGCCGGCCGCACGGCACGCACGCGCCACCGACGCGGTGCTCTGGACGACCTGGGTGCGCGCCCTGCGCGACGGCCTGCTCGCGGTGCCCGGGCTCCCGGAGGTCGAGGTCCCCGACCTCCGGGACTCCGCCGACCTCATCGGCTTCTCCTACTCCTCGGCCCTCGGCGTCGGCCGGGACGGCACCTTCCTGCCGTACCCGTCGAACCGCCGGACCACGGCACTCGGCCACGCCCCGTGGCCCGAGGGCCTCGGCCTCGTGCTGCGCCGCCTCCACGAGGAACTCGACGGGCGACCGCTGCTCATCGGGGCGCTCGGCCTCGGCACCGACGACGACGCGTGGCGCTGCGACCACCTGCGGGAGTGCGTGGCGGTGGTGGACGAGGCGATCGCCGACGGCGTGGACGTGCGCGGACTCCTCCACCGGACCGGCGTGGACGAGTACGAGTGGTCGCAGGGGTACTCGGTCCCCTTCGGGTTGTTCACCCGCGATCGCGAACCTCGCGAGTCGGCCGAGGTCGCCCGGGAGTTCGCCACCCGCTGAACCGGGCAATTGCCGGATCCGGTCGGTACGCGTAGGTTCCCGCCGAGGTCGGGCGGTCCGACCGTTTCGGAGGAGACGCACGTGGCCCGGTTCCGCAAGCCCCACGCCATCGCCCTGACGATGGTCCTCGGCGGGGGGATGCTCCTCGGCGCCGTCGCCATCGGCGCGGTCGGGAGCGGCACCCGCAGCGTCCTCGTCC
>JBJTWK010000049.1:0-22301 GCA_046081705.1 Actinomycetes bacterium
GCTTCTTCGAGCTTCGGGCCGCTCTGTTCTTCTTCGAAGACCTCGAGCACCTTCGCTTCGCCGGCCCGACCGGCTTCGATCGCACCGTGGTTCGTCACCGACGCCGCTGCACCGCCCGCCGACTCGGCGGCAAACGACTTCGGCCGAATCGCCATGAGGTGCGGCGTCGCGCTCGACAGCGTGCAGGCGACCAGCGTGGTGCCGCCGAAGATCGCCGTACCGAACGTGAGTTGCCCACCGTCGACCGACAACGAGAAACCGTTCGTCAGCACGGGACGGTCGAGCTTGACCGACACGCGAGCGATTGCGTCACGACCGTCGTAGCTCTGCACGAACAGGATCGCGTCGGGGTTCTCGCTCTGCGCGAGCTGGGCGATCGTCGACGCGGGTTGGGTGCACTATGCCTTGCAGGTTGGTCAGACCGGCAAGACGGTGAAGCCGAAGGTGTACATCGCGCTCGGCATCTCCGGCGCGACCCAGCACATGGTCGGCATGAAGGGTTCGGACAACATCATCGCCATCAACAAGGACGGCGAGGCCCCGATCTTCTCGGTCGCGGACCTCGGCATCGTCGGCGACGTCACGAAGGTCGTGCCCCAGCTCATCGAGGCCATCAAGGCCAAGGGCTGACCGACCGCGCGCCGCAGGGCGCGTCTCCACCACGTCGACGGGGCGGTCCTGCGGGGCCGCCCCGCTCGCGTCCGGGTTCGGAGCGGCGCGGGCTGCCTAGGATCCGCGCCGTGAGCCGTCCCGACCTCGTCGACCCCGATGTGCTCGGCGGCTGGCTCGACGACCTCGGGCTCCCGGGCACGGGTCGTCCGGACGTCGAGCGGATCACGACCGGCCACTCCAACGAGGTGTTCGCGGTCTCTCGCGGCGGCACGGAGTGGGCGCTCCGCCGGCCGCCGCGCACGCCGCTGTCGCCGACCGCGCACGACGTGGCGCGGGAGGCGCGCCTCATCCGGGCCCTCGCCGCGAGCGGGGCCCCGGTCCCGCTGCCCGAGGTGGTGGCCTTCGAGCCCGATCGTCTCGGCGTGCCCGCGTACCTCATGGCCCGCCTCCACGGGGTGGTGGTCCGCGAGACGATGCCGCCCGAGCTGACCGGGGACGAGGACGCGCCGCGTGCGATCGCCGAGTCGCTCGTCGACCTGCTCGTGGCGATCCACGAGGTCGACTGGCGGGCCGCGGGCCTCGATGGCTTCGGCCGACCGGACGGCTACCTCGAACGGCAGGTGCCGCGATGGGTCGGCCAGCTCGATCGCTACCGCACCCGCCCGCTGCCCGAGGTCGACGACGCCGCGGCCTGGCTCAGCGCGCACACGCCGGCGATGCAGGCGCCGACGATCATCCACGGCGACTACAAGCCCGACAACGTGATGTTCGAGGCGGGGCTCCCCGTGCGACCGCTCGCCGTGCTCGACTGGGAGCAGGCGACCATCGGTGATCCGCTCGTCGACCTCGGCTGGATGCTCGGGCTCTGGCTCGACCCCGGCGAGTCGTCGGTGTTCGCCGGCGCGAACGCGGCCCTCCTGGCGCACGGTCCGGTGCCGACCCGGGCCGATCTGGCGGAACGGTACGCGGCCGCCTCGGGGCGCGACCTCGAGCACCTCGCCTTCTACTGCGTGCTCGGACTCTTCAAGCTGGCCTGCGTGATGGAGGGTTCCTACGCCCGCTTCGCCGCAGGCACCAGCGACGACCCGCTGTTCGCGTTCCTGGCGGACGGGGTGCCCGCGCTGGCGCGTCGGGCGTTGACCTTCGCCGACTGAGCGCCCGGTGCGGCGTCAGTCGCGCAGGTCGAAGATCACCGGCGCGTGGTCGGACGGCTTCTCGCCCTTGCGGGCGTCGCGGTCGACCCGGGCCGCGGTGAGCCGCGCCGCGATCGGGGCGGTGACGTAGGCGAGGTCGATGCGCATGCCGCGGCCCTGGTGGAAGTCCCCGCCGCGGTAGTCCCAGAACGAGAATCCGTTCGCCTCGTCGTCGACGGCACGGAACGCGTCCGTGAGGCCCCACTCGCGCAGGGTGGCGAGCGCGTCGCGCTCCGGACCCGTGACGTGCGTGGAGAGGGTGAACTTCGTGATGTCCCAGACGTCGCGGTCCTCGGGCACCACGTTGAAGTCGCCGAGGAGCACGAGGGGCTCGTCGGGGGAGTGGTTCGCCTCGAGGTACTCGGCGAGTCGCTCGAACCAGACGAGCTTGCGGTCGTAGAACTCGCTCGGCACCTCACGACCGTTCGGCACGTAGACGTCGATGAACCGCACGCCGCCGCAGACCGCGCTCACGAGCCGGGCGTCGCCCTCGTAGGGGTCCTCAAGGCCGTCGAAGCCGTGCGTGGTCGCCTCGAGGCCGACCCGGGAGAGGATCGCCACGCCGTTCCACCGCCCCTCGCCGTGGTGGACCGCCTCGTACCCGAGCGCCGCGAAGGTGTCGTACGGGAACGCCTCCGGCGTCATCTTCGTCTCCTGGACGCAGAGCACGTCGCAGTCGGCCGCGGCGAGCCAGGGCTCGACGCGCGGCATGCGGGCCTTGAGGGACGCGACGTTCCATGTCGTGAAGCGCATGGCGGCGACCCTACCGGTCAGTCCGGGGCGCCCGCGTAGTCGGGGTTCGACACCGCGAGCTTGCTCCGCACCGTCTCGCGTACCGCGGTGAGCGTCGCCGCGTCGACCGGCGCGCCGTCGCGGATCGAGGTCGCGAGTTCGTCGATGAGCGCGGCCACAGGCGCGTCGTGGCCCAGGAGATCGGCGAGCCGGTCGCGCACGACCGCGGCCGCGCCGGGTCCGATCGCGAGTTCACGCTCGACCATGCCGAGGACGTTCGTCGCGACCCGGGCGTGGAACGCGACCCGACCCTCGGTGGCCGGCATGACGTCGCGTTCGAGGTACTCGCGCACCGCAGCGACGAGGTTCGCCACGGTCGGCACGTCGTGGGCCGTCGCGGCCGGCATGGGCACCACGCTCCAGCCCGGATCCGCACCCGGATCGGGTCCGGCGATGAGGGTGAGGAGGTCCCACTCGGTCTCGGCGACCCGGCGGCCGAGCGCCGCGTTCTCGACCGACCGCACGAACCCGTGCTCGTGGGCCGCGCACTGCATCTGGCAGATGACGCCCCACTTCAGGGTGCCGAACACCTCCCAGTACCGGACGTGCTCGGGGTCGACGGGGTCGCCGCCCGCGGCGACGTACGAGGCGATGAGGTCGTCGAGATCGCCGAAGCCGCCGACCCGACGGTCGTCGACGCCGAAGCGCCACGAGCGCACGCAGACCCAACCGAGGTCCTCGATCGGGTCGCCGAGGTGCGAGAGCTCCCAGTCGAGGACCGACCGGATGCCCTCGGGGCCGACGATGAAGTTGCCGTTGCGGAAGTCGCCATGCACGAGGCGGGCCCCGCCGGCGGGCAGCGGCGGCGCGTGGTCCGCGAGCCACCGCAGCGCGAGCTCGAAGGCCGGGTGCGGCGCGCCGAACCCGTCGATGAGTCCGCGGTACTGGGCGATCTGGGCCGGCGCGTCGAGGAGGTCGAGCGCCGGGAGCGTGTCGAGCGGGGTCGCGTGGATGCGGGCGAGCGCCTCACCGCACTGCGCGGTGAGCCGGGTCCGGGCGTCGCCGTACTCCTCGTCGCGCAGGATCCGACGGGCGATCGTCTCGCCCTCGATGCGGTCCATCACGAACCCCGCGCCGAGGTCGTCGCCCGCATCGAGGAGGAACCGCACGCGCGGCACCGCCACGCCGGCCGCGCCGACGGCCCGCAGCAGGTCGAACTCCGCCTCGCGGCCGACCTGGCCGACGTGCGCACCGGGGTCGCGTCGGAGCACGAGTTCGAGGCGCGTGCCGTCCGGCGTGCACGCGTCGAACGACCAGGTCTCGCGGGACGCGCCGCCGGACAGCCGGCGCAGGCCCTCGATCGTGACGGGGGTGCCGAGACCGCGCCCCGCGGCGGCCGCGAGGGTGTCGACCTCGATCGTGCGCCGACGACTCACGCGTCGGCGCCCACCGGTCGACCGTCGACGATCTGGTCGAGGTACTCGGAGAGGCCGTAACCCGTGCGTCCGTTCCACTCCCAGCGGGTCATGCCCTCGCTGATGCGGGTGACGAGCTGCTCGCCGTCGGGGGTCGTGCGGCGGTTGCGCAGCGGCACCATCGACATGACCTCACCGGTGATGACGTGCTCCTTGCCGCCGGCCCGCACGGTGGCGGTGATGCGCTGGTGGTAGGTGTCCTCGCCGGTCCACTCGGTGTCGACCTCGCAGTGGTCGACGTGGGTGTACGCGCCGTCCTCGAACACGACGCCGCCCATGCGCACCTTGCCGTCCTGGGACACGATGCGCGACACCATGAAGCCCGCGTCGTCGCCGAAGTTCATGGTGAGCCAGCGGTAGTACCACGGGGCCTGCCAGTAGCGGGGCCCCCACGAGTGGTCGCGGAGGCCGTAGCCGTCGATCTCCCACTCCTCGTCGCCGACCCGGATCGAGCCGCGGGCGCCGACGTGCTGCTCGTAGTGGCCGCGTGCGAAGCCGCCCGAGAGGTCCTCGGTGAGGGAGGACCCGTCGTCGTTGACCGGCTCGCCGCCCATCATCGGCGACACGCCGTAGTAGTCGAGGTGCGCCTCGACCTCGGTCCACGGGCTCTCGGTGAACGCCTTGCGCGGGTTCGCCATCACGAGTGGATCGTCGAGGATCACCGCGCGGCCCGAGTAGGAGACGGTGAGGGCCTCGAACGGCGTGACGACCTCGAACCGCATCCCGCCCGCGTCGAACGCGTCGTTGTGCTCGATCCGCGGTCGATCGAACATGAATGCCACGCGGCCGTCGGGGAGGTAGAGGCAGGTGGTCATCTCCGCGTAGCCCTCGTTGGCGCGGTTGCCGAGCCGGAAGAACCCGCCCATCCCCGCGGCGGGGTCGTACACGTTGAAGTACATGCTCTCGTTGAAGTTCGAGGCCTCCTCGAGGGAGTGCATGTACTCGTCGGCCGGGTCCAGTCGGATGCGCATGGGTTGCATCCTCACGCCTGCTTGACGCCGCCCGCAAGCGGGTGGTGGGCTGCCCGACCATGACTGCCGAACCGACCCTCATCGCCTCCGGCCTCGGGTTCCCCGAGGGCCCCGTCTGGATGCCGGACGGCACCCTGCTCTGCGTCGAGCTCAAGAACCGGCGGGTCGACCGGATCCACCCCGACGGGCGGATCGAGGTCGTCGCGGAGCCGGGCGGCAGCCCGAACGGCTTGGCGATCGGCCCCGACGGGGCCGCCTACGTGTGCAACAGCGGGGGCTGGGGCTTCCACGAGATCATGGGCGTCACGGTCACCGAGATGCTCCAGCCCGACGACTACTCGGGCGGTCGGATCGAACGGGTCGACCTCGACACCGGCGAGGTGACGGTCCTCCACACCGGGTGCGACGGCAACCCGCTCATGGGACCGAACGACCTGGTGTTCGACACGACGGGCAACCTGTGGTTCACCGATCACGGGAAGATCCGGGCGCGCGAGCGTGACCACGGCGGCGTCTACTACGCGACCCCCGACGGGTCGTCGATCACCGAGGTCATCTACCCCCTCGAGTCGCCGAACGGGATCGGCCTGTCGCCCGACGGTTCGGTGCTCTACGTCGCCGAGACGCACACCGGGCGGGTCATCCAGTGGCCGGTCGAGGCGCCGGGCGTCGTCGGGCGGCCCGGGCTCATCGGGCATCGCGGTGAGGTGCTCGCCGGCCTCCCCGGGATGCAGTTGCTCGACTCCCTCGCGGTCGACTCCGAGGGGTACGTGGTGGTCGGCACCCTGGTGAACGGCGGACTCACCGTCATCGCGCCCGACGGCTCGAGCGTGGAGCACGTGCCGCTGCCCGACCTCCTCGTCACCAACGTCTGCTTCGGCGGCGAGGACCTGCGCACGGCGTACGTGACCTGCTCGGGCACCGGCACGATCCACGCGATCGACTGGCCGCGCCCGGGCCTCCGCCTCAACTTCTGACCCCGTCGATTCCGGACCTAGGGTTCGACCCCTCGGGGCGGTCGCCCCGCCGAGCGCGGAGGAGTGGGCACGTGGCCGGACCGCTGAGTGGAGTGCGCATCGTCGAGCTGGCCGGGATCGGACCGGGTCCGTTCGCGGCGATGATGCTGTCGGACATGGGTGCGGACATCATCCGCGTCGAGCGCGCACAGTCGGTGCGCGACGAGATCCCCGAGTACCCGCCCTTCGATCTGCTGAACCGCGGTCGCCGGTCCGTCGGGGTCGATCTCAAGCGTCCGGAGGGCATCGAGACGGTGATGCGCCTCGTCGAGGGTGCGGACGCGCTCATCGAGGGGTTCCGGCCCGGCGTGACCGAACGGCTCGGCCTCGGTCCGGACGACTGCCTCGCCCGCAACCCTCGCCTCGTCTACGGCCGGATGACCGGCTGGGGTCAGGACGGGCCGTACGCGCAGTCGGCCGGACACGACATCAACTACATCGCCCTCGCCGGCGCGCTCGCCCACATGGGCCGGCGCGGCGAGAAGCCCACGCCGCCGATCAACCTCGTCGGTGACTTCGGCGGCGGGGGGATGCTCATGGCCTTCGGCGTCGCGTGCGGCCTCCTCGAGGCGTCGCGCAGCGGCCGGGGCCAGGTCATCGACGCGGCCATGGTCGACGGGTCGGCCGTGCTCATGGCGATGTTCCACGCGTGGCCGGGCTGGGGCGAGCGGGGCACGAACCTCCTCGACACCGGCGCCCCCTTCTACGACACGTACGAGTGCAAGGACGGACACCACATCTCGCTCGGCTCCCTCGAGCCGCAGTTCTACGCGGAACTCGTCGCACGCCTCGACCTCGGCGACGAGTTCGACCTTGCGAAGCAGATGGACCCCAGCACCTACGAGATGCAGCGCGAGCGGCTCACGGCGTTGTTCCTCACCCGTACCCGGGACGAGTGGAACGAGATCCTCGAGTACTCGGACGCGTGCTACGCGCCGGTGCTCACGATGCAGGAGGCCGCCGAGCATCCGCACATGGTCGCCCGGGGCACGTTCGTCGAGGAGTTCGGCGTGCGCCAGCCCGCACCGGCGCCCCGGTTCAGCCGTACGCCCGGAGCCATCCAGGGCGCACCGGCCTGGCCGGGCCAGCACACCGACGCCGCGCTCGCGGACTGGGGCTTCTCGACCGAGGACCTCGCGCGACTGCGGGAGGCCGGCGCCATCCGCTGAGGCGTCGCTCAGTTCCGGGAGGCGGCGATCGCCTTCGCCCGGGCGATCATCTCGGCCCGGGTCATCGCGACCGCAGGCACGGGTGCGACCGGCGGCGGGGCCTCGGCCGCGTCCATGGCGTCCTGCAACGCGGCGAACGGGCTGGGCGGTTCGACGCCGAGGTCGGCGGCCCGACGCTCGAGTTCGATGGCCGCCGCGGCACGGGCGCGGGCGACCACGTCGTCGACGTCCGGTGCCGGCCTGCGCTCGAGCACCTCACGTGCGGCCGCACTCCGGGCCCGGGCCACGAGGTCCTCGCGGACCGGCTCGGCGGAGGTGGGCTCGGTCTCGGGCGCGGCGGGCGCGACCTTCGCCGCCGCGGCACGGGCCTTGGCCCGGGCGATCTTCTCGGCGCGGGTCTCCGCGGCGGGCGCCGCCTCGGGCGCCGGTGCCTCCGTGGCCGCAGTGGTCGCGGCGCTCGGACGCGGGGCCACTGCGGGCGTGCGGGCGGGGCGCGGGCTGAGCACCCGACCGAGCGTGAGGGCCGAGATGATCACGGTCGTGCCGATCACGACGTAGGCGAACGGCTGGGAGTAGGCGTCGGTGCCGGCCGTGATGAAGTGCGCAGTCGCCACCGCCCACAGCGGGTACGAGAGGAAGTGCAGGGCCCGCCAGACCTTGAGCGGCATGCGCTTCTTGGCGAGCGAGGTGCCCTGCACCGCAAGGAGCAGGTAGAGGCCGACGACGCCCCAGGCGACCGGACCCGGCTTCCACGGCGTGTGCATCGGGATGAGGATGTCGCCGAGGGAGAAGCGCGCGTATCCGTCGAGCATGAGGCTCCCGACGTGGACGCCGACGAGGATCGTTGCGAGCGCGGCGAAGTGCCGGTGGAGGTCGAGCATCCAGGCCGGCTTCGGGAACCGCCCGAGCAGTCGGGTCGTGAGCGAGAGGCCCCAGATCACGGACAGGGTGAGCACGGCCCAGGCGACGATGCCCGTGGCGCGCGAGATCCACCAGTACGTGCGGGGGTCGAGCATGCTCAGGACGCCTTGGTGGTGGTGGTCGGCGGAGCCGTGGTCGGCGTCGGAGCGGGTGCCGGGGCCGGCGTCGGAGCGGCGATCGGCGCGGGAGTCGGTGCGGGCGCGGGGGCCGGGGCGGCGGTGGGCGCGGGCGTGCTCGCCACCGGGACGGGGGCTGCGGTGCGCACGGCGGCGGTCGCGGTCGGTGCTGCGGTCGGTGCGGGGGGCGCGCCGGCGGCGGGCGGGGCGACGACCGGGGCCACCGCCGCGAGGCCGGGGTCGCCGGGTGCGGGGGCCGTGATCGGCGCGGCGCCGGTCGGCCCGGCCACGGCGGGGGTGGTCGCGGTGGCCGGCCCCGCCTGGGCGGCGAACAGCGCGACGAGGCCGAAGGCGCTCGCAGCGGTCAGGCCGTTGACGATGACCCGGGCGGTCGCGGCGGCGTGGGGGCGCTTGGGCATGGCCACATCATCGGTCCGGGCGGGTGAGGAACATGAGCGGTACCCGCCCAAGGTTCGGTAAAGGTCCGGACGCCGGTGCGGTCCCGGTCAGCCGTCGTCGCCGGGCAGCGCGGCCAGCAGGCTCGTGACCCGGGTGTCGAGGGCAGCCGCGTCGGGGGCGGTGACGGTGATGTGGCCGACCTTGCGACCCCGGCGCGCGGCCTTGGCGTAGTCGTGCAGGGTGGCGCCCGGTATCGCGGCGACGGACGCCGGGTCGGGGAGTCGTCCGATGCAGTTCACCATCGCCGCCGCGCCCCGGAGATCGGTGGGGCCGAGCGGGAGGTCGAGGACCGCGCGCACGTGGTTCTCGAACTGGCTCGTGGTCGCGCCCTCGATGGTCCAGTGGCCGGAGTTGTGGACGCGGGGCGCGAACTCGTTCGCCACGAGCGTTCCGTCCACGACGAACAGTTCGAGCGTGAGCACGCCGACGTGGCCGAGGTCCTGCACGAGCCGGGTCACGTGCTCGATCGCGCTCGCCTCGAGGTCCGGATCGTCGCCCACGACGCGCGAGCGGCGCAGGATGCCGTCCCGGTGCTCGTTCGTGACGAGGGGCCACGTGCGCACCTCGCCGTCGGCTCGGCGCACCGCGATGATCGACACTTCGCGGTCGAACGGGACGAAGCCCTCGAGGATGAGTGGTCCGGCGGTCGCGAGTTCGTCGAGCGCGGCCTCGGCGTCCGTCGCGGTCCGCAGCAGCACCTGCCCCTTGCCGTCGTATCCGCCGCGCCGGGTCTTGAGGATCGCGGGCAGGCCGATTGCCCCGATCGCGTCGCGCAACGACGCGGGATCGTCGACCGGAGCGTGCGGCGCGACCGGGATGCCGAGGCCCGCGAGCCGGGTCTTCTCGACGAGGCGGTCCTGGGAGGTCTCGAGCGGATCCACCCCCGGATGGACCGGGATCCCCGCGTCGAGCAGCGCCCGCACGGTCCCGGCGGGGACGCCCTCCCACTCGTAGGTCACGGCGTCGGCGCCCCGGGCGAACGCGACGATCGCGTCGACCGAGTCGAGCGCCGCCGTCGTGAGTGGTCCGACCCGGCCGGCGGTGGCGTCCGGGCTCGGATCGAGGAATCGCACTGCGGCACCCAGATCGCGTGCCGCGAGCCCGAGCATCCACCCGAGCTGCCCGCCGCCGAGCACCGCGAGCGTCGTCACGGGGTGACGGGGAGGTACACGGGCCGGGCCTCGAAGCCCCCGACCGCGACGGCGAGGCGACGCAGGATCCCGCGACGGGCCGCGTCGTAGGCGTCGACCGCGTCGGTGTTCGCCCGGACGAGGCGCGGCGCGGGCAGGGCCCGGTCGTACTGCACGTACGCCGCGGTGAGCGCGCCCGACGACTGCAGGGCCGGCGTGGCGCCGACGAGCGCGCGGGTGCGCGCGACGTCGCCCTCCATGACGTTGGCGGTGTCGGTGAGGGCGACGGGGTCGTCGCCCCTTGCGACCACGTTCCAGCGGGCGAGTGCGCTGCGCAGTGACCGCACCGGCGTGCGGTCGCGCGCCCCGGCCTGTTCGAGCGCCGCCAGGATCGAGGGGACGGTCGCGTACCGGGCGTCGAGGCTCGGTCGCAGGTCGGCGAAGGCCGCATCCGCCGCAGCCCGGCGGTCGGTCAGGGTGCGGCGGGGGAGCACCACCCCGAGCGCAAGGGCGCCGAGGAGGAGGGCGACGATGACGACGGTGAGGGGTCGACGGGAGCGCGGCATGGGCGTGGCTGACGGTACCCGCCCGGCGCGCCGGCATCCGTGACGCTCGCCGATCGACCCTTGGCGGCGTGAGCGCATCCCGTTACGGTCCGGGCCATGCGCAGGATCTCCGGGTCCGCCGCGCTCCTCGCGGCCTCGGCGCTCGTCGCCCTCGTGCTCATCGCCCCGATCTCGGCCGTCCGGCGGGCGTTCGGCGGCGCGCAGATCGGTACCGTCGTGCGCACGATCGACGGCGACACCATCGACGTGCGCCTGGGGTCGCGGGTCCAGCGGGTCCGCCTCATCGGGGTCGACACCCCGGAGACGAAGGCGCCGGGGCGTCCGGTGGGCTGCTTCGGGCCGGAGGCGGCCGCGTTCACGGCGGTGGTGCTCACCGGCGCTCGGGTCCGGCTCGAGGACGACGTCGAGCGCACCGACCGCTACGGCCGCCGCCTCGCGTACGTGCACGTCGACGGCCTCCGGTTCAACGACGTGCTGCTCGCGCGCGGGTACGCGCGCCTGCTCGTGATCCCGCCGAACGGCACCCACGCGCGCGAACTCCTCGCTCGTGAGATGGCGGCCCGGCGAGCCGGGCGCGGCCTCTGGGGGGCGTGCCCCGGCGCTCGCTGAACCGCGGGTCGCGCCATCGCCTCACGCGTGGTCGGCGGCGGGTGGGATGGTCGCCGCACGAATGCTCGGCGACGGGTGGGATGGTCGCCTCACGCATGTTCGGCGACGATGCCCAGGACTGCGTCGCCGTAGCGGTCGGCCTTGGCGGGGCCGATGCCCGGCACGTCGAGGAGGGCCGCGGGGTCGACCGGGCGGTGGGTCGCGATCGCCCGCAGGGTCTTGTCGTCGAACACGGTGTAAGCGGCCTTGATGTCGTGGGCCCGGCACCAGGAGCGGCGCCAGTCGCGCAGGGCCTCGAACAGCGGCACGTCGTCCTCGCCGAGGTCGCCGGCGTCGATGCCCTTGAGTTTCGCCCGTGCGGCGGCCGCACCCTTGCGGTTGACGTCGGCCCCCGTGATCTCCTCGAGGGAACGCCCGGTGGCCGCGGCCTCGACGAGGTCGAGCAGCGGCGACCGGGAGCGTCGTGCGGTGCGCTCGCCGAACGCGCGGCTCGTGGCGTGGCTGCAGTGGAGCCATCGGCGGGACCGGCTCAGCGCCACGTAGAGCAGGCGCGACTCCTCGGCGAGTTCGCTCGCCTTCCCCTCGGCGTGCTTGATCGGGACGAACCCCGCCTCGAGGCCGGTGACCCAGACCGTCTCCCACTCGAGGCCCTTGGCCGCGTGGAAGGTGAGCAGTTCGAGCGCGTCCGCGCCGGCGACGTCGTCGTTGCGGAGCGCGGCGGACAGGAAGCCGAGGAACCCCTCGACGCTCCCGATGCCGCCCTCGGCCGCGAGGTACTCACGACCGAGCGACGCGAGCGCCTCGGCGTGCTCGCGCACCTCCTCCGGCGACTCCTCGGCGTCGGACTGCAGATCGATGAGCGCCTCGGCGAAGGTGCGGGCTCCGCCACCCGCGGTGGCGCGCATGCCGGCGAGGAGATCCTTGACCTCGGGGCGGTCGAGGAACGCCGAGCCCCCGCGGACCCGGTACGGGACGCCGACCCGCTTGCACTCCTCCTCGAACGCGAGCGACTGCGCGTTCGTGCGGTAGAGCACCGCCATCGAACGCCAGGGCCGCTCGCCCGAGTGCACGGACCGCGCCGCGCCCACGACCGCGCGTGCCTCCTCCCGCTCCGACTCGTACGCGGTGACGGTGGGTGCCGGGCCGTCGGGCTTCGGTGTGCTGACCTCGAGCCGGGAACGAGATGCCGGCAGCACCGAGCGGCTCGTGACGACCACCTGCGGAGTCGAGCGGTAGTTGAACCGCAGGCGGACGGTGGTCGCACCGGGGAAGTGCTGGTCGAGGTCGTCGAGGTAGCGCGGATCGGCGCCGGCGAAGCCGTAGATGGCCTGATCGGGGTCGCCGACCACGCACAGGTCGACACCGACGCCGGGGGTGCCCTCGCCGAGCCAGGTCTCGAGGAGACGGAACTGGGATCGGTTGGTGTCCTGGAACTCGTCGACGAACAGGTGGCGGAACCGCCAGCGCTGTGCGTGCGCGAACTCGGGGTCGCGCTCCATCTCGAGCCGCATGCGGATGAGGAGATCGTCGAAGTCGATGAGGTCGCGCCGGTGCTTCTCGGCCTCGTACCGCTCGTAGATGGCGGCGATGCGCTCGACCTGTGGGACCTCGCGCGCAGATGCGGCCACGGCGTCGAGGTACCGGGGCGGCGCGATGAGCCGGGCCTTGGCCCACTCGATCTCGGCGGCGACGTCGGGGATGCGGAGCCGGTCGTTGTCGCGACGCCCGAGCAGCGGCCCGATGATGCGGGCCTTCGACGCGAGCACCGTGGGCATGACGGTGTTGCGGTCGGCGGCGCGCCGGCGCAGTTGGGCGAGCGCGATCGAGTGGAAGGTGCCGGCCGCGACCCCCTCGGTGACGCCGAGGCGGGCGAGCCGGTCGCGCAGCTCGGCCGCGGCCTTGCGGGTGAAGGTGAGGGCGAGCACCCGGCCGGGCGCGATGGCGCCGGTCGCCGACTGCCACGCGATGCGGTGCGTGAGCACACGGGTCTTGCCCGATCCGGCTCCGGCGTGGATCGCCAGGGGACGGGCCTCGGTCGTGACCGCCTCGCGCTGCGAGGGATCGAGACCCTCGAGGAGTGCGTCGGCGTCCATGGCCTGCGACCCTACCGGCGGCCTCGGACACGCCCCTGCAGGCCTCCGGGGACGGGAACGGCCCCGAGTAGCCTCCGCCGCTGACGCGACGCCGGTCTCCTCGGGGCCCGCTCCGCACTGCGACCGTCGGCGCCGGTCTCGACGCCTCCGGGCTCTCGCCCCTCAGCTCCACCGTCGCTCCGAGCGGGTGCTCGCCCGACCCGGAGGTCCGGCCTCTCCCGCCCGCACTCGCAGGCCCGGTCGTCCGTCGGTCCCCGCCGCCTCCACCTCCGGGTCGCCCCGGCGCTTCGACTGCGGATCACCCCTCGGGTTGTCCGGCACGTCGCAACGTACGGGACGCGCCCGGGTGCGTCAACCGATTTCCCGACGCGGTGGACCGACGGGTGTCCGTTCACGCGCGGTGTGCACCCCGTGCGCGCGATGCGCGCGCTCCACCGCCGCGGAGCGCGCGCGGTGGCTAGGGTCTCGGGCCGTGTCGGGTACAGGGCGGTGGCGGAACTGGGGGCGGAACCAGGAGTGCGCCCCGGTCGCGATCGACGCGCCCTCGAGCGTGCTCGAGCTCCGCGAGGTGATCGGTGCGGCCTCTCGGGCGGGGCAGACCGTCCGGGTCGCGGCCACCGGCCACTCGTTCAGCGACATCGTCTGCACCGACAGCCGCATGATCCGGCTCGAGGCGCTGAACCGGGTGATCGAGGTGGACCGTGCGGCGATGACGGCCACCGTCGAGGCGGGGATCCGGCTCTTCACCCTCAACGACGAGCTGGCGCGCCGGGGGCTGGCGCTCTCGAACCTCGGCGACATCGACCAGCAGACCCTCGCCGGGGCGCTCTCGACCGGCACCCACGGGACGGCGGTGCGGTTCGGTCCGATCGCCTCGGCCGTCATCGGCCTCGAACTCGTCACGGCGGCCGGGGACGTCATCACCTGCTCGGCCGAGCAGGAGCCGGAGATCTTCGCCTGCGCCCGGGTGGGTCTCGGGGCCCTCGGGGTGATCACGAAGGTCACGCTGCAGTGCGAGCCCGCGTTCCGGATGCACACGATCGAGGAGCCGTTCGGGTTCGACGAGGCGCTCGCGGCCTGGCCGGCGACCATCGCCGAGCACGACCACGTCGACGCCTACTGGTTCCCGCACTCGGACGTCGTCACGGTCAAGCGTTCGAACCGCACCGATCGACCGATCCGGGTCAAGAGCCGGTACAAGCAGTGGCGCGATGACGTGCTCATCGGCAACTACGCGTTCGGTGCGCTCGCGGCCTACGGGCGGCGCCGCCCGTCGCAGGTGCCGTCGGTGTCCCGCAAGGTCGCGAGCGGCATGGGCCGCGTCGAGAAGGTCGACGTCTCGTACCGGGTGTTCTGCACGCCGCGCCTCATCCGCTTCGTCGAGATGGAGTACGCCCTGCCGCGGGCCGAGATGGCGACCACGCTGCGGCGCATCCGTGAGCTCATCGAGACCGAACGGCTCCAGGTCGACTTCCCGGTGGAGATCCGGGCGCTGCCGGCCGACGACATCCCGATGTCGATGGCCCACGGTCGGGAGACCGCGTTCCTCGCCGTGCACGTGTCGACCGGCACGCCGTACGAGCGCTACTTCCGCGGCGTCGAGGCGATCATGGACGAGGTCGCCGGCCGGCCGCACTGGGGCAAGATGCACTACCAGACCGCCGAGAAGCTCGCGCCGCGCTACGCCGAGTGGGACCGCTTCCAGCACGTGCGCGCGACCCTCGACCCCGACGGCCGCTTCCGCAACGCCTATACGGACCGAGTGCTCGGCCCGATCGGTTGAGGGTGTCGTGTGCGTGGGCCGGGTGTTCGGGGTGTGTGGTGTGCTCGGCCCGATCGGTTGAGGGTGTCGTGTGCGTGGGCCGGGTGTTCGGAGTATGCGGCGTCCTGCGGCCGATCGGGTCGTAGGATCCGCGCCCATGGCGTACCCGGAGCACCTCATCCACGACGGTGAGACCGTCGCCCTCGATCTGAACCCGCACTGGTGGTACTTCATCCAGCACATCCTCGTGGGGTTCGGGATCCTCGGGCTCACGCTCATCGCGGCGTGGCTCGACGTGCGGATCATCAAGGAGGCCCTGAACTTCATCATCGGGGTCGGCCTCTTCGTCTGGGCCGCCTGGCTCGGCGTCCGGTTCATGGCCTGGCGACGCACCTACTTCGTGGTCACCGATCGCCGGGTCATCTTCCGAACCGGGTTCATCTCGAAGCGCGGGGTCGAGATCCCGCTCGACCGCATCACGAACATCGACTTCCAGCAGGGACCGCTCGAGCGCATCATCGGTGCCGGCGACCTCGACATCCAGTCCGCCGGCCGCGACGGCTCATCGCACTTCGAGGACGTGCGGCACCCGGACGCGGTCCAGCAGGAGATCTACCACCAGATCGAGAACCGGGAGCAGAGCCGGGCCGACCGCAACGCGTCGGCGATCGCGACGGCGATCGGGGCGGAGGGCGGCGTGGCGAGTTCGAGCGCCGACCCCACCGAGCAGTTGCGGCGACTCGCCGCGCTGCGCGACGAGGGTGTCATCACCGCCGAGGAGTTCGAGGCCAAGAAGGCCGATCTCCTCGGCCGGATGTAGCGCCGGTCAGCGCACGGCGCGCGCGTCCCAGTCGAAGGTCACGGCCACGTCGCGCCCGTTGCGCGTCGTCCGCCAGTCGCGGGGGAGATCGGTCGGCCGGCTGAAGGCCTCCTCGACCGCGCACTCATCGGGGTGGTCGAAGAGGTCGATGACCCGCAGTGGGCCGCCCCAGCACCCGTCGGTGAATGCGGGGTCGCCCAGCACCGCGCGCTCCGCCGGCGCGAGCGCATCGAGATCGTCGGCGAGGAAGCACGGTCCGCCGCACAGCGCGGCGAGCGCGGCGAGCACACCCGCCTCCTCCGCCGAGTACCCGGCGGGGTCGGTGCCGTCGCCGCCCCAGGCCATGACGACGTCGGGATCGCAGTCGAACCACCGGCCGTGGAGACTCGACCGGGCGGCGACGTTCCGGGCCTGGGCCACGATGCCGAGGTACCCGGTCCAGTCCGGGGCGGGGTGCCCGAACTCCATGTGCACGCGGGGCATCGCGGTGTCGTGGCCGATGCGGTTGCCGTGGCAGCGGCCGACGGCCGGGAGCAGCGGCATCCCGCACCCCAGCACGTAGCGGTCGTCCCCGAAGCCGTCGATGAACGCGGCGAGGCCGCGGCGGAGAGCCTCGGTGCCGGTCACGGCCGGGTCGTGCCGGACGCCCGTCTGGGCGGCGAAGTAGAGGAAGTCGAGTTTGACCATCTCGAAGCCCCAGCCCCGCACGGTCGCGCCGAGTTCCCGGAGGAACGCGACGACCTCGGGGTGCGTGGCGTCGAGGGCCCAGCGGTCGTGCCGGGGCTCCCGCAGCGGCGCGCCGGTCGTGGGGTCGGCGATGCACCACTCCGGGTGCTCGGTCCCGAGGCCGGGTGCGTCCGGCACCACCATGAACGGCGCGAGCCACAGTCCGGCGCGGCACCCGAGCGCGGCGAGGTCCCGCACGACCTCGCCCATGTCGTCGGGCCACCGTTCGTTCGCCCACCACCCGCCGTAGCACCGCTGCCAGCCGTCATCGATCTGCACGAGGTCGAAGCGCGGGTCGGCGATCGATGACCGCAGCGCCGCCGCGTTCGCGGTGACGTGCGCCGGATCGACCGTGAGGCCGAAGTGGTACCACGACTCCCAGCCCAGGATCGGTGCCCCGGTCCAACGCCGGGCCCCCATCGCGCGGCCGGTGGCGGCCGCGTCCGCCTCGATCGCGCCGTGGACGTCCGGCGCGGCGGCGAACACGATCGGCTCGTTCGTGACGGTGGTGCCGGCGGGGACGACGAGACCGAGGTCGTCCGGGGTCCCCGGGACGTACCCCCACGTGCCCTCGATCGCGGGGAGGGGCGGGGCGCCGGCGCACTCGACCCGCAGGTGGCCCGCATCCCATCCGATCGCGGTCACGAACCGCTCGGCGGTCCGCGCGGCCACCGTGAGCGCGCCGCGGTCGCCGACGAACGCGCTGCGCCAGAACGAGCGCCCGGCCCGCGCGGTCCGACGCACGCCGGCCCAGGCCCAGGAGTCGTACCCCTCGACGAGGCGGGTCGTCGCGTCGAGGTCGGTCGGGCCCTCGATCGTGAACCGGTCGACGACCTCGTCGACCGACGCCGTGTAGGTGATCGTGGCGGCCACCGCGCCGCGCCCTGCGTCCTCGAGCGTGAGCTCGACGGCCGGAGCGGCGTCGAGTCCGCCGGCCCGTGCGGTGGGACCGTCGAGGTGCCAGGGCCCGGGCACGGGTTCGGCGAAGCCGTTCACCACGACGGCGGCGCGCAGCGGGCCGACCCGCATCCCGGTGGCCGGCCACTCGACGGACCAGGTGCCGTCGTCGTGCAGGGTGACGGTGACCGCGGGCGAGGTCAGCTCGGGCATCGGGGGCCTCTCAGCAGGGCGCCGCGCCGGACGCGGCCCGGACGACGAACGGACGGGGGGTGCGGCCGGTCGCGGCGGCGTACCGCTCGCCGGCGCGTGCCGCGATCGACGTGACCGCATCGGGGTCCGTGATCGCGACGACGCAGCCGCCGAAGCCGGCCCCGGTGATGCGCGCGCCGTGGGCGCCGGCATCGACGAGCAGGTCGACGAGGGTGTCGATCTCGGGACGCGAGACGCCGAAGTCGTCGCGCAGTGACGCGTGGCCCTCGAGGAGGAGTCGCCCCACCGTGGTCGGTGCGTCGGCGCGCAGCGCCGCGACGACCGCGTCGACCCGCGCGATCTCCGCCACGACGTGCCGGGCGAACGGGTCGTCGGCGACCTGCTCGTTGCGGGCGTCACGCAGCGAACCGAGGCCGAGGCGACGCGCCGCGTCCTCGCAGGCGGCCCGGCGCTGCGCGTACTCGCTCCCGGCGAGCGTCCGCTCGATGCCGGAGTGCACGACGAGCACCGCGAGGTCATCGGGGATCGCCACCGGGTCGACGGCGAGGTTGCGGCAGTCGATGCGCAGCACGTGGCCGGCCAGGCCGAGCGCCGATGCGAGCTGGTCCATGGTGCCGACGGGGACCCCCGTCGCCTCGACCTCGACCTCCCGCGCGGCGAGCGCGAGCGCACGGCGATCGGGGTCGAGACCCCCGGCGACGCAGTGGGCGAGCACGAGCGCGACGCTGAGCGCGGCGCTCGACGAGAGGCCGCCACCGGCCGGCACCGTCGAGGTCACCGCGAGGTCGAGCGCGACCGGTGCGGCGCCCAACCCGACCGCCGCCTGCGCCGCCGCCGGGACGAAGGCGCCCCAGGCGGGTCCGGACGTCGTGCCCTCGGGTCCGCACTCGACGAGCCCGGGGATCTCGAGCGAGCGTGCGGTCGTGCGCCGGTCGGTGCGGAGCCGCCACGCGACGAGCGTGTCCCGGTCGATCGCGAGGGGCAGGACGACGCCGTCGTTGTAGTCGACGTGCTCACCGATGAGGTTCACGCGCCCGGGGGCCCGCACAGCGGTGAGCGATGCGACCGGCGCGTCGAGCGCGCCGGCGAGTGCGGCGATGCGGTCGGGCGGGCGCGGGGCGGACACGACGCAGGAGCCTACGCACGCGGCGTGCGCGCGCCTCAGGCCCCGCGCAGGTGGGCGGCCGCGGTCTCGGGGGTCACGGGGTTCTGGAGCGTGCCCGTGCCGACCTCGGCGGCGGCCACAAACCGGGCGACCCCGGCGGCCCGCAACGGCGGCGCGAAGTGCACGTGGAGGTGGTTGCCCGGGCCGGGGCCGGCGGGGTCGGTCTCCTGATGGATCCACATCATGTACGGGAACGGTGCGTCGAAGAGTCGGTCGTACCGTCCGACCACGTCGACGAGGGCCGCGGCGAGGCCGTCGCGGGACGCGTCGTCGAGGTCGGGGAGCGACCCGACGTGCTCCTGCGGCGCGAGCAGCAGCGCGTAGGGGTGGGCCGCGGCGTACGGCACGGTCGCCACCCACCCGCTTGCGTCGCGCACGACGCGGGAGCCGTCGGCGCGGTCGGCTGACAGTTCCGAGCAGACCGCGCAGCCGTGAGCCGCAGCGACCTGCGCCTCTCGTCGCTGCACCGGCGTGATGAGGCCGAGCCCGTAGATCTGGCCGTGCGGGTGCGGGATCGTGGCGCCGACCTCGGCCCCCCGGTTCTCGAACACGAGCACGGTGCGCACCTCCGGCCGGGCGAGCAGCACGGCGGTGCGCTCGGCCCAGAGGTCGACGACCCGGCGCACCCCGGCGGGGCCGATGGTGGCGAGCGAGCCGTCGTGCTCGGGTGAGTACAGGACGACCTCGGCCGCTCCCACACCGGGCGCGCGGGTGGTCCCGGTCTCGGCGAGCGCGTCGAGATCGATCGGCGCCCCCGGGGCGAGCGAGGGCCAGCGGTTCGTGAACGCGAACACGTCGTAAGCCGCGGGCGCCTCGAGGCCGCCGGGGCAGAACGGGCAGTCGGTCGTGGGGAGGTTCGGACGGCCCTGGCGGTGGCCGACGACGAGTACCCACTCGCGGGTGAGCGGATCGAGCCGGTACTCCGGTCCGGTCGGTGCGTCGGTCATGCGAAGGCCGGGAGCACCCGCTCGGCGAAGAACTCGAGTCCGTCGCGGTCGAAGGGGCTGCGCATCGTGAGGTTGAGTTGGTGCGCGCCGGCGTCGCGGTACTCACGGACCCGGTCGATCATCGCCTGCTCGCTGCCCATGAGGACGCCGGGCCGCGCACCCTCCGCGATGGCGCCGAACTGGGCGACGAGATCCTCCTCGCTGCGGGCGAGGCCGACGTTGACGGTGCGCACGATCTCCGACGGGTCGCGTCCGAGGCGGGCGCAGTGCTCGTCGAGCACCCGACCCTTGTGGGCGAAGGTCTCGGGCGCGACGTACGGGATGTTCCAGCCGTCGGCGTGCTGGGCCGCGACGCGCAGCGTCACCTGCTCACCGCCCCCGCCGACCCAGATGGGCAGTCGGGTCTGGAGCGGCTTCGGGACGCACCGGGCCTCGGTGAGGGTGAAGAACTCGCCCTCGAAGTCGGCGACCTCCTCGGTGAGGAGCAACCGGATGCAGATGAGGGACTCCTCCATCATGCGCAACCGCTCGCCCGTGGACCCGAACGGGATGCCGTACGCGCGGTACTCGCGCTGGAGCCAGCCCCCGCCGATCCCGAGGGTGACGCGTCCCTCGGCGAGCTGGTCGAGCGTCGCCATCGCGTTGGCGAGCACGGCCGGGTGCCGGAACCCGGCGGAGTACACGAGGCTGCCGCAGCGCACCCGCGAGGTCGTCGCGGCGAGCGCCGCGTGCGAGACGACGGACTCGAGCCCGTCGGGGTCGCTCGTGCCGTCGGCCGCGTAGAAGTGGTCCCAGATGGAGATCCAGTCGAACCCGAGGGTCTCGATGCGGGTCCAGAGGTCGGTGAGCTCGGCGATCGAGGTCCGCTGCAGGCCCGTGTGCACGCCGAAGATCACGGGCTCACCTCGGGGAGGACGCGGGCGGCGATGAGGTCGAGGTGGTCGAGGTCGTCGAGGTCGAGGACCTGCAGGTACACCCGCTGCGCGCCGGCGGCCCGGTAGGCCTCGATCCGTTCGACGAGCGCGTCGGGGGTGCCGGCGAGGCCGTACGCACGCAGGCCGGCCGGGTCGTGGCCCGCCGCCGTCGCCCGGCGGTCCACCTCGGCGGCGTCCTCGCCGCACGCGACGCAGAGCGCGACGCTGCGCACCAGCGTGCCCGGGTCGCGATCGATCGACTGGCAGGCCGCATCGACGCGGGCCGACGCGGTGGTGAAGGTGTCGAGGTCGGCGAAGGGGAGGTTGAACTCCGCGGCGTGCCGGGCCGCGAGCGCCGGGGTGCGCTTCGTGCCGTACCCGCCCACGATCACCGGCGGGTGCGGACGCTGCACCGGCTTCGGCAGCGCGGGGGAGTCGATCACCGTGTGGCGGGTGCCCGAGTACGAGAACCGTTCGCCGATCGGGGTCGACCACAGGCCGGTCACGATGGCGAGTTGCTCCTCGAGGTCGTCGAAGCGCTCACGCGTCGGGGGGAACGGGATGCCGTAGGCGGTGTGCTCGGCGTCGTACCAGCCGGTGCCGAGTCCGAGTTCGACCCGTCCTCCGCTCATCGCGTCGACTTGGGCGACCGTCACGGCGAGGACGCCCGGGTGTCGGAACGTGACCGGCGAGACGAGGGTCCCCAGGCGGATGCGGGAGGTCTCCCGGGCCAACGCGGCGAGCGTGATCCATGCGTCCGAACCGCCGGGTCCGGGGTCCCGATCGCCCATGAGGAGGTAGTGGTCGCTGCGGAAGAACGCGTCGAAGCCGAGGGCCTCGGTGCGCCGGGCCACGGCGAGCAACTGGTCGTGGGTCGCGCCCTGCTGGGGCTCGGTGAAGATGCGCAGCAGCATCCGCGCACCCTAACGGAAGGGGTCGCCGACGGATCGGCCGCCTAGGGTGAGCTGATGCTCTCGGTGGAGACGTGGCCGGATCTGCGGGACCCCGTGCTCGTCGTCGCGATGACGGGGTGGGTCGACGCCGGGCTCGCCGGGGCGAGCGCGGCCCAGGAGATCGTCGACGGCATGAGTGCGCCGCGTCGGTTCGCCACCTACGACCTCGGCGACACGGCCGACCTCCGTACCACGCGTCCGATCGCCCGACTCGACGACGGTATGACCCGGCGGATCGAGTGGCCGACGCTGTCGTTCGTCGCGGGCCGCGCCGGGCGTGACGTCGTCGTGCTCACCGGCCCCGAGCCGTGCGTGCAGTGGCAGCGCGTGACCGAGGACATCGTGGGAGTCGCCGAACGTCTCGAGGTGCGCACGGCGATCACGCTCGGCGCCATGCCCGCCGCCGTGAGCCACCGACGTCCGGTGCCGGTGCTCGCCACCGCGACCTCGCGGTCCCTCGCTCAGGAGGTCGGCGCGCTGCGGGGCGACTACCACGGCCCGACCGGACTCCAGAGCGTGCTCCAGGTCGCCCTCGGCGAGGCGGGCATCGCCGGTATCGGGCTGTGGGCCCAGGTCCCGCACTACGTGTCCGGCACGCCGTCGCCGCCCGCGACCCGCGCTCTGCTCGAGCGGATGCGCGATCTCGCGGCCGTGACCGTCGAACTGCGCGACCTCGATCGGCGCACGGAGCACTACCTCGCCCAGGTCGAGGCGGGTCTCGCCGAACGTCCCGACGTCGCCGAGATGGTCGCGGCCATCGACGAGGAGGAGCAGGAGATCTCGGGTGACGCGCTCGCCAGCGAGATCGAACGCTTCCTGCGCAGCGGTCCCGAGGACGACGA
>JBJTWK010000050.1:0-5338 GCA_046081705.1 Actinomycetes bacterium
TCGGGCAGCACGTGCTCGTTCACCATGCGGTGCATCTCGTACGGCACACCGGGCACCGCGTAGATCACCTTGCCGGCGACCTCGCAGCGCAGGCCCGGTGCCGTGCCGATGGGGTTCGGGATGACGTCGCCGCCCTCGGGCACGTCGGCCTGCCGGAGGTTGTTCTCCGGCATCTGCCGGCCGCGGCCGCCGAAGAGGTTCGCGATCCATTCCACGAGTTCCTCGCGCCGCTCGAGTGGGACCCCCATCACCTCGGCGATCGCCTCTCGGGTCAGGTCGTCCGGCGTCGGTCCGAGCCCGCCGCACATGATGAGCGCGTCGGAGACCTCGAGCATCGACCGGATGCAACGCACGACCCGATCGAGGTTGTCGCCGACCTTCCGGTGCTCGAGCGTGTCGATGCCGGCCGCCGCGAGCTGCTCACCGATCCAGGACGAGTTCGTATCGACGATCTGGCCGAGCAGCAGCTCGGTCCCGATCGCGAGGACGTCACAACGCATGTCGCTCCTCAGGGGGTGCGGCGGCGGGCCGCCACCACGATGTCGAACGCCGAGACCACGGTGAGGGCCACGGCGATCCAGATGACCGTGCGCTGCAACCCGACCGCGTCGGCCGTGAACGGCAGCAGCACGAAGCCGATGGCGCACATCTGGATGAAGGCCTTCCACTTGCCGAGCTGCCGGGCCGGCAGGGACACGCCCCGCCGACCCTCGTACGACCGGTACAGGGAGACCGCCACCTCACGGCCGGCGATGATCGCGACCGGGATCCAGGAGGTGTCACCGCGGATCGCGAGCGCGCTGAACCCGCCCACGGCGAGGAACTTGTCGGCGAGCGGATCGAGGAACGCGCCGGCGCGCGTGGTGCCGTCGCGCCGGGCCAGCCACCCGTCGAGTCCGTCGGTGACCGAGAGGACGAACCACAACGCCACCGTCACCCACGAGGACCCGAGCTCCACGATCAGGAACAGGGTCGGCACCGCGAGCACGAGGCGCCCGATCGTGATGAGGTTCGCGGGGGTGCGGATCGCGCCGGGCCCGAACCGCTTGAGCAGCTCGCCGCGCTCGAGGTCGGGGGTCACGACCCCACCCCCGCCCGCACGGGGGCCGCCACGAGATCGGGGCCGAGCGCCTCGACGACGGTGGCGGTGACGAGGGCCCCCGGCCGGGCGAAGGCCTGGGGGATGCGGACCACGCCGTCGATCTCCGGGGCCTCCCGCCACGTACGGCCGATGGCGTCGCCCGAGTCGGTCGCATCCACGAGCACCTCGACCTCGGAGCCGACGAGGGCGTCGCGCGCCGCCGCGGTGATGGGGTCCTGGACCGCCGAGCACTCCCGCAGGCGCTCCGCGATGACGGCGTCGTCGACGACGCCGTCAAGGTCCGCGGCCGCGGTGCCGTCCTCGGGCGAGAACGCGAACAGACCCGCCCAGTCGAGCGCGGCCCGTTCGAGGAACGCGAGCAGTGCGGCGTGGTCGGTCTCGGTCTCGCCCGGGAACCCGACGATGAACGAGGAGCGGAAGGTGGCGTCGGGCACCTGCGCGCGGATGCCCTCGATCGCCGCGATGAACTTCTCGCCGTTCCCCCATCGCTTCATGCGACGCAGCAACGGCGCGGACGCGTGCTGGAGCGAGAGGTCGAAGTACGGCACGACCGTCTCGAGTTCGAGCATCGTCGGGACGAGCGGGTCGCGCACCTCGGACGGGTAGAGGTAGAGGAGCCGCACGCGCGACAGGCCGTCGACGGCGAGGGCGTCGAGGTCGCGCAGGAGCGGGGCGAGCGCCCCCGGGGAGCCGACGTCGCGCCCGTACGACGCGAGGTCCTGGGCGACGAGCACGATCTCGGCCACCCCGCCGGCCACGAGGTCGCGGGCCTCGCCGAGGATCGAGGCGGGCGTGCGGGAGCGCTGCGCGCCGCGGAACGACGGGATGGCGCAGAAGGCGCAGGCCCGATCACAGCCCTCCGCCACCTTGAGGTACGCCCACGGGGCCCGCGGCGCGGGTCGCGGCAGATCGAGGAGGTCGCGCACACCCGTCGTGGGCCGACCGAGCACCCCGGCGATCGCACCCTCGTCCGCGAAGCCGACGACCGCATCGACCTCGGGGAGGGCGGCCGCCAGTTCGTCGCCGTACCGCTCGGCCATGCAGCCCGTCACGACGAGCCGCGCCCCGTCGCGCCGGCGGTCGCTCAGCGCGAGCACGGTGTCGATCGACTCCTGACGGGCCGCCTCGATGAAGGCGCAGGTGTTCACGACGACGAGGTCGGCGTCCTCGGGCGCGTCGACCGCCGCAAGGCCGTCAGCGAGGAGCGTCGCCGTGACCTTGTCGGAGTCGACGGCGTTCTTGGGGCAGCCGAGCGTCTCGACGAAGAAGCGCTCGGACATACGCCGCATCCTAGTGACGGATGCGTGACACCTCGGACGCCCGGCGGCGTCGGATCGGCGTCAGGCGCGCGAGTGCATCTCCTCGAACTCCTCGACCGTCATGAGCACCGCGCGGGCCTTCGAGCCCTCGCTCGGCCCGACGACGCCCTTGCGCTCGAGGAGGTCCATGAGGCGCCCGGCCCGGGCGAACCCGACGCGCAGTTTGCGCTGGAGCATCGAGGTGCTGCCGAGCCCGCTGCGCACGACGAGTTCCATCGCCTGGACGAGCAGGTCGTCGTGCTCGTCATCGTCGTACCCGCCGGCCCCGCCCCCACCGGCCTCGTCGGAGCCCTGCACGCCCTCGACGTACTGGACCTCGGTGACCTGGCGCTTCCAGTGGGCCACGACCTTGCGCACGCACTCCTCGTCGACCCACGAACCCTGGACCCGGGCGGGCTTGCCGGAGGCGGGCGCGGCGAGCATGTCGCCCTGCCCGATGAGCTTCTCGGCCCCGGCCTGGTCGAGGATCACGCGGGAGTCGGCGATGCTCGTGACGCTGAACGCGAGCCGGCTCGGGACGTTGGCCTTGATGACGCCGGTGATGACGTCGACCGAAGGCCGCTGGGTGGCGATGATGAGGTGGATGCCGACGGCACGCGCCATCTGCGCGATCCGGCAGATGCTGTTCTCGACGTCGCGGGCCGCCACCATCATGAGGTCGTTGAGCTCGTCGACGACGATGAGGATGAACGGCAGGCGCTCGTAGTTCCGGCCGCCGTGCGGGTCCGGGTTCTCGGCGGTGGATAGGTCGCCGCGGTCGAACATCGCGTTGTAGCCGGTGATGTCGCGCACGCCGACCTCGGCGAGCAGCTCGTAGCGCATGTCCATCTCGCGCACGCACCACTCGAGTGCGTTCGCCGCCTTCTTCGGGTTGGCCACGACCTCGGTGAGCAGGTGGGGCAGGCCGTTGTACTGCCCGAGCTCCACCCGCTTCGGGTCGACGAGGATGAGCCGCACCTCGTCCGGGGTGGCCCGCACGAGGATCGACGTGATGATCGAGTTGATGCACGACGACTTGCCGGCACCGGTCGCGCCCGCGATGAGCAGGTGCGGCATCGTCGCCAGGTTGAGCATCATCGCCTTGCCGGCGATGTCGCGGCCCAGCCCCACCTCGAGCGGATGGGTCGCCCGGGCCGCCTCGTCCGAGGCGAGGATGTCGCCGAGCGTGATGAGTTGACGCTGCTTGTTCGGCACCTCGACGCCGATCGCCGAACGCCCCGGGATCGGGGCGAGGATGCGCACATCGGCGCTCGCCATCGCGTAGGCGATGTCGTGGCTGAGGCCGGTCACCTTGTTGACCTTCACCCCGGCGGCGAGTTCGAGCTCGTAGCGCGTGACGGTCGGGCCGACGGTCATGCCGACGAGTTGCGCGTCGACGCCGAAGTCCCGGAGCGTCTGCTCGAGGACGGCGCCGCTCGCCTCGATGGCGCGGGTGTCCATCTCCTTCTGCTGCGAGCGCCGCAGCAGGTCGACCGACGGCAGGACCCAGTCGGTGTGGGCCGGCGCGCTCACCGCCATCGTCGGCTCCGGATCGTCGTCGACGAGCTCGGGGACGACCACCTCGGCCTCGTCGTCGCCGTCGTACTCGTCGTACGCCTCGATCGGCTCGGGCTCGGGCTCCGGTTCGACGACCTCGGGGGCGGCGGGTTCCATCGTCTCGACGGTGGCGCGCCGGGCGCGAGCGGGCTTCGGTTCGAGCATCGGCTCCGGCTCGGGATCGAACGCCTCTTCGTCAGCCCCGCCGTCGAGTTCGAGGAACCGGTTGGCGTGGGCGGCGACAGCGCGCCAGCCTGCCCCGAGCACGGCGACGACCCGGGCGAGCGAGGTGCCCGTGACCACGAGGGCGCCGAGGGCGACGAGCGACACCAGCACGACGGCGGCGCCGACGGTGCCGAGTACGGCGTGGAGCGGCGTGGCGACGAGCGCTCCGAGCAGCCCGCCGTGGTCGCGCAGCACCTCGGCCGAGGTGTCGACGACCGGGTCGCCGAGCGCGAGGAGGCCGAGGAGCCCGGCCACGAGCAGCGCCAGGCCGACCCCGATGCGCAGCAGGTGGACCGGACGCTCCTCGGCGGATCCGTCGGCCGCGGGCGCGTGCCGTTGGCGCAGGAGGTGCACCGCGACGGCCACGCAGACGGCCGGGACGAGGAAGGCCCCACGCCCAGCGAGGAGCGTGATGACCGACTGGCAGGCCGAGCCGAACGGCCCCGCGAGATCGGTGGCGAGGGCGAGACCCGTGAGGACGGCGACCGCGGCAAGGCCGATGGCGAGCGCGTCGGCGGCGTGACCGCCGAGCTGCTCGGTCCAGGCGACCCGGGCCCGGGACGGCGCCGGACGGCGGCTCGTCGTGCGGGAGCGGGTCGCGCGCCGGGCGGCGGGCTTCCGGGCGGTCGTCCGCCGGACGGCGGTCTTCCGGACGGGCTTGCGAGCCGGCTTCCGAGCGGGCTTGCGGGCGCGGGAGGTCTTCGTGGCAGCCATCGCCAGCGACGCTAACACCAACAACACAGGTCACACGGGGATCTTCCGCCACATCCGTGGGGCCGATCCGCCCGGTCTCCCGGGGGTCTCAGACCTCCATCACGACCGGGATGACGGCCGGGCGGCGTCGGGTCCGGTCGGCGATGAAGCGGCCGGCGGCCCGCCGGGTGTGGCGTCGGATGGTGTCGAAGTCGGTGGCCCCCTCCCGGGTGGCGTCCTCGATGGAGGCCCGTACCGCCTCGGCAGCCTCCTCGAGGAGGGCCTCGGCCTCCTCGCCGTGGACCCAGCCCCGGGTGACGATCTCCGGGCCGGTCACGATCTCGCCCGTGTGCTTGTCGAGCGTGACGATCACCGCGACGAAGCCCTCCTCGGCGAGGTTGCGCCGGTCGCGCAGCACACCGTGGCCGATATCGCCGACGATGCCGTCGACGTACACGTACCC
>JBJTWK010000051.1:0-16032 GCA_046081705.1 Actinomycetes bacterium
TCGACGTACCCGGGTTCGGTCGCGCACCGGTACCGCTTCGCCGTGACGTGCAGCGCGATGGGTCCCGTCACCTCGGGACCGAACACCCGCGCGAGCACCCGGGCCCCGGTCGCCTCATGGACGTCATCGACCACCTCCGCATCGGCCATCTCGCCGTGTTCGTCGAGGTGCACGAGGTGCCCGATGTCGTGGAGCAGCGCGGCCACGATGA
This sequence comes from Actinomycetes bacterium, assembly GCA_046081705.1. Lineage (GTDB taxonomy): Bacteria > Actinomycetota > Acidimicrobiia > IMCC26256 > IMCC26256 > IMCC26256. Next base: position 212 of record JBJTWK010000051.1, read on the forward strand.
GTGGCTCGCTCGCGCCGTCGGCCTCGGCGATCGCCGCACACTGCAGCGCGTGCTCGTTCTGCGTGACGTCCTCGCCGTAGGTGTCGTCGCCGCACCGCTCGTACAGCGCGAGCACGTCGGCGACGGTCTCGATCGCGATCACACCGGCCGACCTTGGAAGTCGTTGATGAGGGAGACCTGCACCCGCGTACCGTCGGCCGCGGTCTCGTTGAACTCCGCGAACTTCTGCTCGTAGTAGGCGTCCCGCAGGTCGCCCTCCCGGCGCGCGTTGTAGGTCGGGTACAGCGCTCGCCGTGGCCGGTCGGAGGTGTTCGGACCACTGCGGTGCGGGGTAAGGGAGTGGAACCACAGAGTGGTGCCGGCCGGGATCGGGACGATCTCCCAGATCATCGAATCGACGACCTCGGCGCGGATGCAGCCGTCGTCGTCCATCGGCAGGATCTCGGCGTGCCGGGCCGAGACGACCTCGAGGCAGCCGTTCGCCGCGTCGGCGTCATCGACGGCGACCATGCACGACACGTGCGTCTCGACGAACCGGTAAGCGGGGGCATCCTGATGGGGCGAGAATCCGGCGCCGCCCGCCGCCTTGTAGTTGATCTTCTCCTTGTAGAGCACCGCCGGCTCGCCGAGCAGCGCGGACGCGGCATCGAGCATCGGGCCCGTCGTCAGGAGCGCGCGGATCCCCTCCTGGTACGGCACGAAGTTCTCGGTGCGGCACAGGCGCGGTCCGTCGTCCGTCATCTCCCGGTAGTGGATCCAGGGTCCGTCGTCGGGCCAGTCCATGATCTCGTCGACCCAGCCCCGGAGCCGCTCGGCCCCTGCGGCGTCGAGGGTGCGGGTCAGCACCCAACCGTTGACCCGGAAGAACTCGACCGCCTCGTCGTCGACCTGCTCGAAGACCCGCGGCGCCATGGGCCGATGGTAGGCACGCCCGTCGGGCGAGGGTCGAACGCGGCTACCCTCTGGCTCTGGGTCACCACGTTCTGGGGGAATCATGACCGCGACGCACGAACGTCCGAATCGGTTCGGGGCCGACACGCCCTGGTTCATGCGGGGCAACTTCTCGCCGATCGACGACGAGGCCACCATCGATTCGTTGCCGGTCATCGGCCGGCTGCCCGAGGGCCTGTCGGGCGCGTACCTCCGCAACGGCTTCAACCCGGCCGGGCGAGTGCCGTGGCACTGGTTCTTCGGCGCGGGCATGGTGCACGGCTTCGAGATCGCCGACGGTCGGGTCTCGTACCGCAACCGGTACGTGCACACCCCCTACGTCGACGACGACCTCGACATGATGGAGGGGATCGCAGACCTGCGCCTGTCCCCGGCGAACACCCACGTGATCGAGCACGCGGGCCGTATCCTCGCCCTCGAGGAGGCCCACCTGCCCTGGCAGCTCGACCGCGACCTCAACACCGTCGGGTGCTTCGACTTCGACGGTCGTCTCGCCACGCCGATGACCGCACACCCGAAGGTGTGCCCCACGACGGGCGAGCTCATGTTCTTCGGGTACCAGTTCATGAACGAACCGTGGCTCACCTACCACCGCGTCGATGCGGCGGGGAACCTCGTGCAGAGCGAGCAGATCGAGATCCCGAACCCGATCATGATGCACGACTTCGCGATCACCGAGCACCACTCGCTGTTCTTCGATCTCCCCATCGTGTTCTCCACCGACAACGGAGGCTTCCGTTTCAAGCGCGAGGAGGGCGGTCGCATCGGTGTCATGCCCCGGGCCGGCACGAACGCGGACGTCCGGTGGTTCGAGGTCGAGCCCTGCACCGTGTTCCACTCGTTCAACGCGTACGAGCAGGACGACGAGATCGTGATCCAGGTCTGTCGTGCGTCCTCGATCATGGAGGGCGGCATGAGCGATCTCGGCGACCAGTCGACCCCGTGGCAGTGGAACCTCGACCTCACGACCGGGACCGCCTCCGAGACCCACCTCGACGACCACCACGGTGACTTCCCCCGGGTCGACGACCGTCGAATCGGCCTGCCCGCACGATTCGGGTACATGGCGGGCCTGCGTCCCGGACCCTCCCCGGACTTCACCGCCGAGATCCACAAGTACGACCTGACCACCGGCGCCGTCGAGACCCACTCGTTCGGCGACGACGCGGTGCACGTGTTCGAACCCGTCTTCGCGCCCGCCGGTCCGGACGCCGCCGAGGATGAGGGCTGGATCATCTGCCTCGCCCACGACGACCGCACCGATGTGACGACCCTCAACGTGCTCGAGGCCCAGGACTTCACGGGCGAACCCGTCGCGCAGGTCGAACTGCCCCGGCGCATCCCCTTCGGGGCCCACGGCTCCTGGATCCCGAACGCCTGACCGGCGAGCCCGGGGTCCCGCACCCACCCGAGCGGGGGGTAACGTGCCGACGTCGCCTGCCGACCTCGGTCGGAGGAGGCACTGAAGGGGAGTATCCCGCAAGTATCGGCACCGTCAAGACGGTCGGTCCCACATCGACCCGGTGCCGGTCACCACGAGACCGTGGTGGGAGAGACCTTCGGCGTCGATGAGCGTCATCGTCACCGAGGAGTCCCCCATGCCCACAACCCCGGCCACCAGCGAGCGCAGCGCCCCGGCGTGGCACACCCTCGACGCCGAGACGGTGCTGACGCGCCTCGACTCCGTCCGCACCGGCCTCGATCCCGACGACGCCGCCCGCCGCCTCGAGAGCGTCGGACGCAACGAACTCGTCGACAAGGGTTCGAAGCCCGCGGCCCGCATCCTCTGGGAGCAGGTCACCGCGTTCATGGTCGTGCTGCTCATCGGCGCGGCCCTGCTCTCGCTGGCGATCGGCAAGTTCGTCGAGGCGGGCGCCATCGGCGCCATCGTCGTGCTCTTCGCGATCCTCGGGTTCGTCCAGGAGTACCGGGCCGAACGCGCGATCGCTGCGCTCCGGCGCCTCGCCGTCCCCCTCGTCCGGGTCGAGCGGGGCGGGCGGGTCATGGAGGTCTCGGCCGTGGATCTCGTGCCCGGCGACGTCGTCCTCCTCGAGGCCGGCAACGTCGTGCCCGCCGATCTCCGCCTGCTCGAGGTGGCGAACCTCCGCATCGAGGAGGCCGCCCTCACCGGCGAGTCCGAACCGGTCGAGAAGGACCTCGCCGTCCTCGACGACGACCGGGCCCCGCTCGGCGACCGCAAGAACCTCGCCTTCTCCGGGACCCAGGTGACCTACGGCCGCGGGGTCGGGGTGGTGGTGTCCACCGGCATGGGCACCGAGCTCGGCCACATCGCCGCGCTCATCCAGGGGGTGGCGCCGGCGCCGACGCCGCTGCAGCTCCGCCTCGACCGCGTCGGGAAGCAGCTGGCGATCGCGGGCGCTGGGGTGGCCGTGCTCATGATCCTCATCGGCCGGATCGGCGGCGAGTCGTGGAGCGACCTCGTGCTCACCGCGATCAGCGTCGCCGTGGCGGTCATCCCCGAGGGGCTCCCGGCGGTCGTCACGCTCACGTTGGCGATCGGCGCACAGCGCATGCTCCGCCGACAGGCGCTCGTCCGCCGTCTCCCGGCGGTCGAGACGCTCGGTTCGGTGACCGTGATCTGCTCCGACAAGACCGGCACGCTCACCCAGAACCGCATGACCGTCACCGTGCTCGAGGCCTCCGGCCACCGGTCGGTGCTCGGCGAGCACGACCGGACAGAGCCCCACCGGCCCGCGACCCTGCTCGCGCTCACCGCCGGGGCGCTCTGCAACGACGCGGAGTTCCACGTCTCGGACGACGGCGAGGTCGCCACGATCGGGGACCCGACCGAGACCGCCCTCCTCGTCGCGGCCCACGAGGTGGGCATCGACGTGGCCGGGCTCCGCTCGGCCCACCCGCGCACCGACGAACTCCCCTTCGACTCCGAGCGCAAGCGGATGAGCACCGTGCACGGACCGCTCGCCGACGACCGGCGCGCCGGTCTCGAGCACATCGACCCCGCCGAGAACGTGGCGATCGTCAAGGGCGCGCCGGACAGCCTGCTCCGCCGCACCACCGGGGTCTGGGTGGACGGCCGGGTCGAGCCCCTCGATGACGACGAACTCGCCCGCATCGTCGCGGCGAACGACGCACTCGCCGCCGACGGCGTCCGCGTCCTCGCCGTCGCCTACCGGCCGATCGACCACCACGCGCCGGGGACCGATCCCGAGGACGACCTCGTCCTCATCGGCCTCGTCGGCATCGTCGATCCCCCGCGGACCGAGGCCCGGGACGCGGTCACCACGTGCCGCGAGGCCGGCGTCCGGGTCGTGATGATCACCGGCGACCACCCGCTGACGGCGCGGGCCATCGCCCGCGACCTCGGCATCGTGAGCGCGGACGACGACCGCCCGGTGGTCACCGGACGCGAACTCGACGACGTCGACGACACGGCGCTCCGCGAACTCGCGCGCAGCACCTCGGTGTTCGCTCGGGTCTCCCCCGAGCACAAGCTCCGCATCGTCGAGGCGTTGCGGGCCGACGGCCAGGTCGTCGCCATGACGGGCGACGGCGTGAACGATGCACCGGCCCTGCGCCGGGCCGACATCGGTGTGGCGATGGGCGTGACCGGCACGGACGTCTCGAAGGAGGCGGCCGACATGGTCCTGCGCGACGACAACTTCGCCACGATCGTCGCGGCGGTCGAGGAGGGCCGCGTCATCTACGACAACCTGCGGCGGTTCGTGAACTACTCGCTCGCCGGGAACGTCGGCAAGATCCTCGTGCTGCTCCTCTGGCCGCTGCTCATGCTCCTCGCCGGCGAGACGAAGTCCTTCGCGGTGGCGCTGCTCCCCCTCCAGCTCCTCTGGCTCAACCTCATGACCGACGGGCTGCTCGGCCTCGCCATGGGCACGGAGCAGGCCGAGCCCGACGTCATGCGACGACCTCCGATCGATCCGGCGAGCAGCATCTGGTCCGAGGGCTGGGGTGCGCGGACCGTGTGGGTCGGTGTCGTCATCGGCGCCGTCGCCCTCGCGCTCGGCGCCGCGTTCCGGAACGTCGGTGACATCGCCTACTACCAGACGATGATCTTCACCTCGATCGCGTTCATGCAGGTGGCCCAGGCGATCGCGAACCGCTCGACGAAGGTGCCGCTGTACCGCCTCGACTGGCGTGGGAACCCGACCCTGCTGGTCATGGCCGTCGGCGTCGTCGGGATGCAGGTCCTCGTGATGTACGTGCCGTTCATGCGGAGGATCTTCGACCTCGCGCCGCTGAGCGTCCCCGCTCTGCTGCTGTGCGTCGCCGCCGCCATCCTGCTGCTCATCGTGATCGAGATCGTCGAGGCCGCCCAGCGACGCCGGACCGTCTCACCAGCGCGAGCGTGACTCCTCGGCGAACCCCGGCAACCCGGAGAACGTGACCCGTCGACCGTCGTCGTCCGTCACGGACCCCGACCAGGTGCCGAACACCTGGTGGGTCTCGGTCCGCAGCACTCCGATGTCGGTGCGGGAGTGCTTGTCGTACCGGGGCGTGAGCGTGAGGTCGAGCGCGCCCTCCGGGTCCCGCACGGTCCACGGTTCGAGCGGCCGATCCCAGTCGTAGGTCCAAACGAGTTCCCGACCGAGCTTCGTGAGTCGACCGTCGAGGATCACCCCGTTCTCGGTCGCGCCCGTGCCCTCGGTCCACTTCCCGCCGATCTGGATGCCCACGACCGTGCCGTCGTCGGCCCGACCGGCCCCGCCGCCCCAGTTCCACACGGTCGAGTAGGGCCAGCGGCCCCGGCCGACGTCGAGGACGCCCCACGCGTCGCCCGACGCACCACCGATCTCCCAGCGACGATCGCCGACGGTGAGCGAGCCGGACGCCGGACGGGCCTGGTGCTTCGAGGTGTACTGGAACCGGCGGTCCGACCACGGGATCACGACGTTCATCGACTCGTGCCCCGCCGGCAGCGCGATCGCCACCTCCAGCCGGCCCGGTAGCCCGTCACGCTCGCGCCAGGTCGCCTCGATCCGGGTGGTGCCCGCCTCGTCGTCGGTGATCGCGAGGTCGAGGTGGCGCGACCGGGCACGCAGCGCCGCGGTCCCCGGGCGATCCGGGAGCGCGATGCCCCGGGCGAAGGGCACGGTGATCCCGCGCCCACCCGTGGTGGCGTCCGTCAGGTCGCACCACCACACATCGGCGAGGCCGACGTAGTCGACGTCCGCGTACACACTGGAGACGACGAGGTCACCGGCCAGCACCGCCCAGTAGTCCCACCGCTTCGTCCGGCCCCACACGCCGGCGAGGTTCGCGGTGTGCAGCGCCCGCCGGGACCAGCCCGACGCCGCCGGGTTCAGGTGCATGCCGTCGGGCAGCGCGAGGTCGACCGGTGCGGTGATCTCCGGCTCGTGGGTGCTCACGGCGGCGATCCTGCCGCGTCCGACCCGTGCCGGTCCACCGATCGATCCGACGCGCCGCCCTACGCTCTCCCGGTCCCGACGAACGGAGCGCGCGCATGCGAGTGATCGGCAACATCATCTGGCTCGTGCTCTGCGGCTTCGCGATGGCGGTGGCTTACGTGCTCGCCGGACTCGTGATGTGCGTCCTCATCATCACCATCCCGTTCGGGATCGCGTCGTTCCGCATCGCCGGCTACGCGCTCTGGCCCTTCGGGCGCACCGTCGTGGTCCGGGCCGACGCCGGCACGGGATCCTGCTTGGGGAACGTGATCTGGTTCGTGCTCGCGGGCTGGTGGCTCGCGCTCGGTCAGATCATCACGGGCGTGCTGCTCTGCTGCACGATCATCGGCATCCCGCTCGGCATCGCCTCGTTCAAGATGGCCGGGCTCGCGTTCGCGCCGCTCGGCAAGGAGATCGTGCCGATCGACTCGTTCCCGCAGGGCGCGTCCTGGAACGTGCCGAGCATCGGCGCCTGATCGACCTCAGTCGCGCGGGCGCGCTGCTCTGATGCGCGACGCCGGCTGGTAGTTCGGGCCTGCGGTCTCGTCGACCCGACGGAGCAGCGCCTCGCACGGCGGCTCGAACTCCTCGGCGAAGCGCAGCGCTCGCTCTTCGCCGAGCAGTTCCCACACGGGTGCGGTCAACCGGTCGGTCTCGTCCTCGAGGTGCTCGCGCAGCCGCATGCCCTCCGGTCCGACCTGACGGCTGTGGGCGAGGCCCTTGGCCTCCAACGCGGCCCAGCCCGCGTCGATCGCATCACGCGGGACGCCGCGCGATTCGGCGAGCCAGTCACCCTCGTAGGACATGAACGCGTTGTGGAGGATCGACGCCTGCGGACCGTCGAGACCCGCCGACGCCACGAGCGCCCAGTGGGTGTCGCCGCGCCACTCCCGGATGCAGTTCACCGCGTGCCACCCGGAGAGCAGCGGATCCTCGGGCCGGGGCATCGCGAGGTGCGCACCGAAGAAGGTGCGCCCGAGACGTGGGAGGCGGTCGACCACCCCCCACAACGGCGGACCCAGCTCGGCGAGCGGGTCCACGATCATGGGTGCGTGGGCGACGAGGCCCTCGAGGACCGCCTCGTCGCGGGCGTCCCAGAACTCGCGGAACCGCCGACCCGAACGCGCGGCGAGGTCGAAGGCGAGGCGGATGCCGTCCGCGCTGATCGAGCCGAAGGCGGCGATCACCGCATCCGGTCCGGCGCCCTCGAGCGGCGCGGCGCGCGAGGCGAGGTAGCCGAGCGGCCCCGGGAGACCGAGCACCGCGTACCGGTCGAGCGCACCCGGATCCCAGAAGATCCAGCCGATCGTCGTCTGCACCGACCGGGCGTTCCGGCGGGTGATGCCGAACCAGTCGGTCACGGGCGCTACCGGCGCTGCTGCAGGTACGTGATCTCGACTCCGGGGAACGCGTCGGCCACCCCGGGGGCGAGCCCGACGGGCGCGCGGTTCACTCCGAGATCCTTGCGGAGTTCGGCCACCGTGAAGTGCTGCACGACGCGCCAGCCCTGCCGGATCCCGAGCGATCCCTCCTCGCACCCGTTGCGCCCCAACTCGAGGAGCCGGTCCGGGATGCCGATGCCCAACCCCTTGGCGATCCCGATGAGGTCGGTGCCGTTCCGGATCGCGAGGCACGCATCGCTGAAGGCGTTGTGCCCCATCGCACCGACCTCCACGTATCGCTTCGGCGCGTTGAGCGCCGCGTAGGACGCCTGCGCCGACGCGGGCGTGATGGCGATGTCGCTCGACCCGGTGATGATCATCGTCGGGGTCGTGGAGGTCACGGGAGTGCGCGGCCCCACCGGGGCCCAGCCGACGATCGACCGGATCCGCGGGTCGTCGAGCAGCCCGAACATCGTGCCGCCACCGGCCGAGTGGCCGACCGCCCCGACTCGATCGGCCCGCAACCGGCCCTTGAACCGACTCCGTGGCGCCGTGTTCTCGGCCACGACACGGTCGATCGCGGCCTTGGCCGCCGCGTTCACCTTCGCCGCCCGGTCAGCGGTGTTCATCCCGCCGCCGGCGAACTGGGCGAGGAGCCCGTACTCGGTGAAGTCGACCGAGGCGACGACGAAGCCCCAGGACGCGATGCCCGACAGCGGGTAGCCGTAGACCCCGCGCCATCCGCCGGCGCCGTGGGAGAACAGCACGACCGGGAACCTCGACGGTGCGACCGGCACGTTGCGGAAGGCCGGGATCGTGACGCTCAGATCGGTGCCCGGCGGCGGCTTCGGGAGGCCGGCGAGCACCTCCGGCGGGATCGGGTCGGTCTGCAGGTACGTCGCCCGCGCACGACCCTTCGTCGAGCCGGGCTTCGCCGGGTAGTACAGCTCGATCCGGCGGTCGCCGTCGGCGATCGTCGCGACGCCGACCTGGTACGGCCCCCGTACGGCGTACACCGGCGCGGCCGCCTTCGAGGCGGCGGACCGCGAGGCTCCCGCCGGTGCGCCGGCAGCGATGACCGCCCCCGCCACGAACAGCGTCACCACCATGAGCACGCGCCGCATCGATCCCCCCAGTGCCGTCCGACGTTGCAGCCGAAGGGTACTCAGTCGGGGCCCGCCGCGCCGGGCCTGTCGGGTGCGACGCGCCTCATCGAGCGTCCCGCAGGTGAACCACTGGCGCCGGATGGGCATCGCGATCTCGTTGCTCGTTGGCGTGCTCACCTTCGGCACCGTCGGGTACCTGGTCCTCGGGCTGCGCCCGATCGACGCGCTCTACCAGACGATCACCACGGTCGCGACGGTCGGCTTCCGCGAGGTCGTGCCCTTCGGGACCGCCGAACGCGTCTTCACGATGGTGCTCATCGTCGTCGGCGTCGGGGCCGTGCTCTACGCGCTCGGATCACTCATCGAGACCCTCATCGAGGGTCGGCTGCTCGAGACCATCGGGAGGATGCGCATGGAGCGCACCATCGGATCACTCCGGGACCACGTGATCGTGTGCGGTTGGGGGCGGGTCGGCCGGGCGATCGCCGCCGAGGTCGTCGCGGCCGGTCGGCCGATCGTGGTGGTCGACGACGACGCGGAGCGGCTCATCGACTGTCCCCACCCGACGGTCCACGGCGACTGCACCGAGGACGACACACTCGAGCGCGCCGGCATCGCGCACGCCTCGTCCCTCGTGGCCGCGGTCGACGTGGACGCGGCGAACTCGTTCATCACGCTCTCGGCGCGCGCGATCCGCCCCGACATCTTCATCGTGGCCCGGGTCCGCAGCGTCGACAGCGAGGGCAAGCTGCTGCGGGCCGGGGCGGACCGGGTCGTGAACCCGCAGAACATCGGCAGCGCGCGCATGGCCGCCTTCGTGCTGCGTCCGCACGTCGCCGAGTTCCTGGACGTGGTGATGCACGAGCGCGACCTGGAGTTCCGACTCGAGGAGATCCCCATCGCCGACGGCTCGCCGCTCGCCGGCCGGACCCTGCGCGAGGCGCACCTCCGGGATCGGACCGGCGCCCTCGTCCTCGCGGTCCGGGATGCCCGGGGGTCCTTCCTCTCCAACCCCGATCCGGACGTGCGGATCGAGCCCGGTCAGATCCTCATCGCGATCGGCACCGAGGAGGAGCTGGGCGCGCTCGTCAGCGCCGCGCGCTGACGGGTCAGTTCACCTGACGCTCGCGACCGGCCCAGTACGGCTCGCGGAGCTTGAACTTCTGGAGCTTGCCCGTCGCGGTGCGCGCCAGTTCGGCGCGGAACTCGACGCCGGTCGGGCACTTGTAGCCCGCGAGACGCTCGCGGCAGTGCGCGATCAGCTCCTCCTCACGCACCGTCCGGCCGTCGGCGAGGACGACGAGCGCGTGCACCGTCTCCCCCCACTTCTCGTGCGGGATGCCGATCACGGCGACCTCCGCCACCGCGGGGTGGGAGAACAGGGCGTCCTCGACCTCGATCGACGAGACGTTCTCGCCACCCGAGACGATGACGTCCTTCTTCCGATCGAGGATCTGTACGTAGCCGTCGTCGCCCTGCTGTCCACCGTCACCGGTGTGGAACCAGCCGTCGGGGATCGCGTCGGCCGTCGCCTCGGGCTGCTCCCAGTAGCCGTCCATCACCGCGTTGCCACGGGCGTGGATCTCGCCGTCGCCGCTCACCCGGATCCGCACGCCGAGCGCCGGGGCCCCGGCCTGACCGAGGAAGGCCGCTCGCTCGCCGACGGGCCGATCGTCGAGTTCGGCGCGGCCACGGTTCATCGTGAGCACCGGCGAGGTCTCGGTGAGGCCGTAGATCTGGATGAACTCCCACCCGAGTTCGGTCATGGCCCGCTCGATCGTGCGGGTGGGCGGCGGCGCGCCCGCAACGACCATCCGGGTGCGGCCGTGTCCGGGGATCTCGCCGTCCCAGGTCGCGGCAGCATCGAGGATCATCTGGAGCACGGCCGGCGCGCCGCAGAGCAGGGTGACGCCGTGTTCACCGACCCGGCGCAGGATCTCGTGGCCGTCGACCTTGCGCAGCACGACGTGACGACCACCCATCCCCGTGACGGCGTAGGGCATGCCCCACCCGTTGACGTGGAACATCGGCAGGGTGTGCAGGATCACGTCACGATCGCTCACCCCGGTCTGCCAACCGAAGGTCGACGCGTTGAGCCAGAGGTTCCGGTGCGTGAGCTGCACGCCCTTGGGCCGGGCGGTCGTGCCGCTCGTGTAGTTGATCGTCGCCGTCGCGCGCTCGTCCGGTGTACGCCACGGCGTCGGGTCCGAGGCGAAGTCGTAGAGGATCCGATCCGAGGCCTCGCCGATCGTGTGGCGGTGGGGTGCCGTGACCGATCGGAGGGAGTCCTCGAGTTCGGGGTCGACGAGCAGCACGCTCGCCCCGCAGTGCTCGACGATGTAGGCGATCTCGGCCGCAGCCAGCCGGAAGTTGATGGGCACGAGGATGCGCCCGGAGCCACTCACCCCGAAGAACGAGGTGAGGAGCCGGGCCGAGTTGTGGGACACGACGGCGACCCGCTCGCCCTCCCCCACGCCCAAGCGATCGAGACCCGCCGCCTGCGCCCGGGCCCGGACGGCGACCTCGCGCCAGGTGAGCGAGCCCCAGGACTCCGCCGGCTGATCCGGCTCGTCGACGATCGCCACGCGATCGCCGTAGACGAGCTCGGCGCGGTCGAGGAAGTCGTTGACGGTCAGCGGCGTCTCCATGGGCGCCGACGGTAGTGCGTCGGCCCACCGATCCGCCCCGGATCGGGCCCTCGATGAGCTGGCTCAGAACGGGAGCTTGTCGGCCTGGAGCGCCCGCAGTTCGTCGAAGATGCGCCGACATGCGGCCTCGTCCTCCGGCGAGTTCGGGTCCTCGAGGAGGGCCTCGAACGCGAGGTCCGCGTCGCCCTTGATCGCCGCGTCCACGACCTTGTCCTGCAGCGCGACCTGCGTCGCGATCCAGCCGGCGAGGGGCTCGCCGAGCGCCGGCATCTCCTCGGGGTGGATGCCGTCGGCGTCGACCGTGGCCCCGACCTCGACGATCGCACCGTCCGCCACGTCGGGGATGTAGCCCCGGTTCGGCACGTTCACCGCGTCGATGCGCTGCGGCATCCCGGTCCACATCGCCTCGACGATGGAGATGACCTCCTCGTCGGAGTGGCCCATGAGGTGGAGCGGCAATGGGACCTTGGTGCCCGCCACCCACTGCGCGGCCCGCTCCAGCTTGACCATCACCGGCTCGTGGAAGTCGAGCGGCACGGGGACGAAGTCGGCGACGTCACGGGCGAACGGCACGTACTCGCCGATGTGGCTGTCCACCGAGCACGGGACGAGGTCGTACTCCCGGACGAACCGGGCCACGAGCGGCATGTAGTTGAACTCCACGAAGAACCCGCCGACCACGTTGCGATCGATGGCGCGCGCGAACCGCTGGGTCCGCGGCGAGTAGTCGAAGAACCGTCGGCCATAGAACGCCTTGATGCGTGGGAGGAGGTCCTCCCCCGTGCGGGTGTTGCGGAACTCGGCGAAGAAGGTGAAGTGGTTGATGCCGGACGCCTTCGCCTCGACCTCCTTCGGGTCGATGCGGAGGCGCCGACAGATGCGCTTCACGCCCATCGGCATCTCGTGGCACATCCCGACGTTGCGGAGACGGGTGGCCCGGTTGATGGCCAGGGTGACCCGACTCATCGGGTTCGAGAGGTTGATGAAGAACGCATCGGGCGCGTACCGCTCGACGCTCCGGCAGATGCCGAGGGTGTTCGTGATGCTGCGCAGCGAGTGGAAGACCGCTCCCGGCCCGCCGTTCTCACCGGTGATCTGCGTCGCCCCGTGGCGGTTCGGCACCTCGTAGTCCTGCCGCCAGTGCTCGAACCGCCCGAACTCGGCGCTCGAGATCACGAAGTCGGTGCCGGTGAGCGCCGCCTCGGCGTCGGTCGAGCGGTCGATGAGGATCGGGGAGCCGGATGCGGCGTTCAGCTTGTTGGCGAACTGGTAGGCGCGCTCCAGGCGTTCGGGGTTGAGGTCGTGGAGCATGAGTCGTGCCCCCCGCAACGAGCGGGTGTGGATGACGTCGCTCGCCATCGTCGGGCCGAAGGACATCCCGCCGGCCCCGACCATCGTGATCTTGGGCGCATCTGCCATCACGCGCTCCCCTACTCCGTGCCGCTGCGGCAGATCGAGGTCCGCTTGCCGACCTTGGTGATGTCCGGGATGACCCGGTACGTGCCGTCGTCGCAGGTCACCGCCGAGGAGAGGTGGGCGTACACGCCCTCCGGGCTCTCGTACCCCGGCACCACCCAGACGTGGAGCAGTTGCTGCGTCTGCCGGATGAGCGTGCCGCCCACCGCGTCGCACTGCCGCTCGGTGACCGGCTGGTCGGCGCCGAGCGGAGCGTCGATGCCCGTCGGCGTCTGCACGACGCATGCGTTGCGGTGGGCGTGCCACACGTCGTTCGGACCGGCGAAGCCCTCGGGGTCCTTCACCGCGCTGCCGTAGAAGAGACCCGCGATGCGCGAGGTGGGCTTGGTGCCGTCGTACATCCAAGCGAGCGGTCGACCGATCCACTCGTCGGTCATCACGCCGTCGGGCGGGCCCGAGGCGTTCCCGAAGTTGATGTAGTGCGCGCCGAGCCCGGGCGCGAACGGACCGGCGCGCCGGAGACCTGCGGCCTCGGCGTCGGCGACCGTCGGGTAGCGCAGCGCCGTCTCCCGGGCCAGCGCGAGTTGGCGACCCAACTCGACCCGTTCCCGCTCGGTGAGTGGGAGCGTGAAGGCGTGGTCGTGCTGCTCGCCGTTGGCGAGCGCCGCGAAGCCCCGGTCGTCCGCGCCGACGGCCGCACCGTGGTCGTGCCCGTCGCCGTGGTCACCGGCCGCCGTCGCGCCATGGTCGTGCCCGTCGCTCGCCGCGAAGCTCGGGGTGAACGCTGCGGTGGCGAGGACGATCGAGACCGCTCCGACCACCGCCACCCCGCCGATCCCGACGACCCGGCCGATGCGGGCGGTGGCGACGCTGGGCGAGAGCAGCCCGACGCAGGCGACGATCGTGGCGACCTCGATGAAGGAGGCGAGCGTGTCGATGAACCCGACCGTCTCCGGCTCACCGTCCGAGCCGATCGGGATGCCGACCGTTCGGGAGACCACCCACACCGCGAGCACGCCGGCGTTGAGGGCGATCCCGAACCATGCGGCGCGCGACGTCGGCCGCCAGAGGATCCAGGCCGCGAACACGAGTTCGCACCACGCGGCCCCGGCGAAGAAGAGCCCGTGCGACCACGAGACCCCTGCGTGCTCCCCCATCGCCCCGAAGTGGATGGCCGCCGCCGCGACCGACAGCAGTGCGGCCGACCACTGCAGGCAGCGCCCGAGGCTCAATCCGTGCACCGTCTCCGTCTGCGCGTCCACCACGGCCACCCCCTCGCCCTCAGCCGTCGAGAGCGTAGGGCCTGTACCCGCCCGGCGTCAGGCGCGACGCGGCGCGACGGGCACGGACGGGAACCGCCGGATCCCCAACCCGTCGGCGGAACGCTCGAGGGCCGCGACCTCGTCGGGCTGACCGAGGCCGTGCGCCGCTGCGATGCGCCCAGCCAGATCGAGGCATGCGGCGCGGGCGAACGGCAGGTCTGGACCCGCCGTGTCGGCGGCCGCCAGCGCCCCGAGGAGCGCCTCCTCGCCGTCGCCCGATTGGGCGGCCGCGATCGCCCGCAGCGAGCGCATCGTGACCGCCTGGAGGCTCGATGGATCCGGACGGGAGATGCGTGCGGCATCGGCGAGCCGGGCGAGCGCGGCCGCCGGATCGAGGGCCATGAGGTCGGCCTCGGCTCGGCGGATGCGAACCTCGAGCAGCCACAGGTCGAGACCCAGGTCGGTGAACAGGGCGAGCGAGTCATCGAGCGCGGCGATGCCCTCGACCTCGCGCCCGGTGCGGACGAGCACCTGCCCGAGACACATCAGGGAGATCGCCGTGCCCAGGGCGTCATGAACGGCTCGCTGGGCCCGGAGCGCCTGGACCAACAGGGGCTCGGCTTCATCGAAGCGGCCCTGGTCGCAGTAGAGGTCGGCCCGGTTGTTGGCGACGATGGCGGCGAGGTTCGCGTGTCCGATCCGAGCCGCGAGGTCCGCCGCGACCCCGAAGTGCCGCTCGGCGTCATCGACCCGACCCTCGTTCGTTGCGCTGCCACCGACGTTGAGGTGGAGGATCGCGAGTCCGCGCAGGTCTCCGAGGCGCTCGAACGCCTCAATCCCACGCGCCTCGAACTCGATACGGTCGGGTGCTCCCGTCTCGGCCGCGACGATCTCGAGGAGCGTGTAGGCCTGCCCGAGGGCCGCATCATCGCCGTTGCGTCGCGCCGCGTCGATCTCGGCGGCCACGATGCGCCGGCCCTCCCCGTACCGCCCCTGGTGGATGCGTGTCGCGCCGTACCGGATCCGGGCGCGGCGCGCCTCGAACTCGCGCTCGGGCCCGG
The DNA here is from genome assembly GCA_046081705.1 of Actinomycetes bacterium. GTDB lineage: Bacteria > Actinomycetota > Acidimicrobiia > IMCC26256 > IMCC26256 > IMCC26256. The sequence continues at coordinate 15,443 of JBJTWK010000051.1, forward strand.
CCGCTGCCCCCTCGAGCTCACGCGTGGCTCGTCTGCCCCAGCGGAGTGCACCGGACATGCTGTCGTTCTTCTCGTCGACGTCCCCCTGCTTCCGGCAGAGTCGACCGGTCGCGACCGGATCGAGTCGACTGAGGTGCCGCCGAGCCTCGGAGTACCCGGCGCGGGCCGCAACCGGATCGCCGGCGATCTCGGCGACATCACCGAGGCGTTCCGCGATCCGCGCGCGCTCGGCGAGTTCGACATCGGGGAGGTGGCCGGCCGCGCCGAGCGCCTGCTGGTAGAAGGTCACCGCGTCCGACATCGCGGCGCGGTCGTCGGCCCGCCGAGCCGCTCGGAGCGACCAGTCCCAGGCCTCGGCGTGCCGCCGAGCCCGGTCGTAGTGGAGGGCGATGACGGGTGCATCCGCATCGCGGGCCTCGTGGGTGGCCACCAACGCATCCGCGACCCGCCCGTGCAGGACGCGCCGCCGGCGGAAGCTGAGCCCCTCGTACGCGACGGCGCGGAACAGGTCGTGACGGAACCGGATGTCCTCCCCCACCTCGAGGTAGCGATCGAGGCGGGCCAACCGTGGGTCCGCCACCCCCGAGACG
>JBJTWK010000052.1:0-16447 GCA_046081705.1 Actinomycetes bacterium
GCCCGTCTCGAGGCCGAACGGCGGGTAGGCACCGAACACGCCGTGCTCGTGGAGGCCGTAGCCCACGAGGTCACCGAGTTCGAAGCGCGCAACGTGGTCGACGATCCCGAACCACGCCCAGGTCTCGAGCTCCGCCATGGACCAGGTCTTGGACTCCACCACGAGGTCACGGCCGCGGAACATGCCGTGGCGGAATTCGTCGCCCACCCCGTACCCGGTGCCGATGGCGATGTAGGAGTGCATGAGCGGCGTCACCCGCACGTCGAAGCCACCGCCCGGTGCCTCCGGGAACCGCAGGGTGCTCGGCGTCGCGATGAGCCGGGTACCGGGCTCGAGCCGATGCTCGAACGCCGGCCGACCGAGCCACTCCGGATCCCGCGCCGGGTCGGCCCAGATGCGCACCGCCTCCTCGATCGTGCGGTGGCCGTCCGGCTCCTCCTGCACGATGTAGAGGATCGAGAAGTCGTCGAACTGCATGGGCGCGTAGTTCCAGAATCCGACCATCTGGCCGATCTCCTCGCGGATGCCCGCCGGCTCGGCCTCCCCGACCGGGCGGACCCCCCACGAGCGGTCCCGGGTCCCCTTCCAGCGATCCGGGGTGACGGCGAAGGTCTCGCCGTCGACCTCGAGCGAACCGGTCCAGCACCCCGTCTGGGCGAACCGCATGGTGTCGAACACCACCCGGCCGAACATGCGCTTGTACTGACGGGGCTCCTCGAACGCGGGGATCGCACCCTCCCACGTGACGTCGAACGCGATCGCTCGATCGTCGCCGGGCTCGAGGATGTACCGCACCCGGTGCAGCGGTTCGATCACCTCGATCCGGAAGGGACCCACGGAGGTGTCCATGCGGTCGTCGAGCACCCGGGAGGCGCGCACCACGTGGTACTGGTCCCCACGGGTCACGCTCGCGAACGCGTCCTGCGTGCCGAGGTTGGGGTACTGCCCCATCCCCATGATCATGAAGAGGTCGTCGGACGACCCGTGCAGGTTGAAGTAGTACCGGTCGTAGAAGTTGCGGTCCGAGGTGCCGGCGTGCCGCACCGTCTCGGCGACCTGGTGCACCGGGAAATCATCCCAGGAGGTGAGCGATCCGTGGGCCATGTCAGTCCTCCTCGACCACGCCGCGCAGACCGTCCGCGCCGAAGACGTCCCGGAACACCCCCGAGTAGTCGGGGCCCCGCCGGATCGAGTTGCCACCGTCGACGTTGAGCACCTGCCCGGTCACCCAGGTGCTCTCCGGCCCGATGAGGAACCGGGCCATCGCCGCGATGTCGTCGGGCGTGCCGACCCGGGAGATCGGCATGCACTCGAGGTAGTCGTCGAGGACCGGACCACCCGCGGTGACGAAGCCGACGAGTTCGGTGTCCACGAGTCCCGGGCGGATGACGTTCACCCGCACGTTGCTCGCACCGAGTTCGTCCGCGGCCTGCATGCACAGCATGTCGATGCCCGCCTTGGCCGGGCCGTACGCACCGAACCAGCGGTGCGTGTTGGAGGCGGCGATCGACGAGATCCCGACGAAGGATCCACCGCCGGCCCGCACCATGCGGCGGGCGGCGTGCTTGAGCACCAGCATCGTGCCGGTCACGTTGAGGTCGAGCGTGTTGCGGAACGCCGCCGCGTCGAGCTGGGTGACCGGCCCGATGGACTCGGATCCTCCTGCGCTCGCGACGACACCGTGCAGGGCGCCGAGCGGCTCGGCCGCGAGGTCCACCGCCCGGACCACCGCGTCCTCGTCGGTGACGTCGGCGGCGACCGCGCGGACGCTGCCCCCGGCGACGAGCGGCTCGAGCTCCCGCAGCGCGGCGGCGAGGCGCTCCTCGCTGCGGCCGCAGATGGTCACGTGGGCGCCGTCGCGGATGAACCGGCGGGCACAACCCAGCCCGATCCCGCTGCCTCCGCCGGTGACGAGCACCGCCGAACCCTCGAGTCCGCCCTGAGGCACGCCCGTCATCCGCACTCCCGCCGCGTCGTGGGGCACGCACCGGCGCGCCGCCCTCGGGCGGCGACTCTAGGCGGCGACCGCGATCACCGACCGCGGCGTCGCCGGGCCACGATGAAGCCCGCGACCGCCGCGAGCGCGACGAGCCCGCCGACGATGAGGATCCGGTTCGGTGACGACTCGGCGTCCTCGGGCACGGTCGTCGTGGTCGGGGCCGGCGCCGTGGTCGTGGTGATCGGAGCGTCGCTCGTCGTCGACGCGGCCTCCGTCACGGTGATGCGGGGTCCGGGCCGGTCCGGCTCCGGCTGCCCCACGGGCCACGGCTCGATCCAGCGGTCGACGCGACCGTCCGAGTACGTCTGGAGCACCGCCATCTGGATCGTCCCCGTCCGCGTGGGCATACGCAGGGTGAACGGCAGGGCCGGATCCTCGTCCGGCGAACCGGACGCCCGCTGCCACGTGATGCCCGGAGCCGGGTCGCCCAGTGCTCCCGGGCCACCGCCCGCACCGCCCTGGGGCGCCCCGATCCACTCGCCCGCGTCGGGGATCGCGACCACCGTGATCTCCTGCCCGTCCGGGAAGAAGAGCTCCACCTTGACCGTTCCGGCGCTCGAACTCTCGTTCTCGAGGGTGAGCGTGAACGCCTGGTCGGCCCCGGCCGCCGCGGTGTCCGGGCTCACCTCGGCGTGGGCGGACGCGGGCGCCGCCGCGAGCCCGACCGCGAGGACGACGACGGAGGTGCAGGTCACGATCCGGGACCGGAGGGCCATCGGGGTTTCCTTCCTGAGCGGGGCCGGGACGGACGACGCCGTCGACCGGGGCGGGGCGTTGCAGGGCCCGCGCATTCTGGCACCGGGACCCGGGACCGGCGGGGCACCGTGGGCCGCGGCTCTCTAGGCTCCGGACCGATCACGACGGGAGGTCCCATGCCGCACGGAGACAACACCGAGGCCGCCGCATCGCTCGCCGACGCGTGGCGCGCGCTCCTCGACGGCCTCGAGGCGAGCGGCACGGCAGTCGCCGACGGGGTGACGGATCCCGTCGAGCTCGCGGAGGGCTACCGGTTCGTCACCCGGCTGCTGTCGGCCTCCCTCGACATGACCCTCGAGAACGGTGACCCGGTCCGGCCGGGCTTCACCCGGCTCATGACCACCACCCGGAAGTTCTTCGGCGACAACCCGGACACCGCGTACGACTACGCGCCGCTCACCGGGCCCGTGCGGTACGTCGTCGAGGGGACGCGCGGCACCTGTCACTACCTCTCCTTCTGCGTCTACGGACCCGACGCCGGCGGCGCGAACCGCATCGTGGGCAGCATCAGCGACGAGGACCTCACCCTCGATGCGGACGGGCGGTTCCGGCTCGTGCTGTCCATCGACGCACCCGACCCGGCCCTCGGCGCCGACTGGCTGGCCACCGTCGGCGAGGCCGACTCGCTCGTGGTCCGCCAGTACTTCCTCGATCGTGACGAGGAGGTCGAGGCCACCTACCGCATCGCGCCGCTCGACGATCCGGGCCCGCCGAAGCCCCCGGCGCCCGAACGGGTGGCGCGTCGCCTGCGGGCCGTGGCCGCCTTCACCCAGATCGGGACCGAACTCTCCGCCGGGTTCGCCCGGACACTCGAGCAGGGCGCGCCGAACGTGTTCTCGGTGAACAGCGCCGACAGCGCGGCCGCCTTCTACCCGACGCCCGACAACGTGTACGTCGCCGGGTGGTACCGCCTCGAACCCGGCGAGGCCCTCGAGATCACCGGTCGACCGCCGGCCGGTCGCTACTGGTCGGTGCTGCTCATGAGTCGGTGGATGGAGTCGCTCGACTACCGGCACCACCGCATCATCCTCAACCAGCGCGATGCGGTGCTCGAGCCGGACGGCTCGTTCCGGATCCTCGTCGCCGACCGCGATCCCGGGACTCCGAACTGGCTCGACACGGCGGGGCACCACCAGGGCTACGTGATGTTCCGGTGGTTGCGGTCCGAGATCGAGCACCCCGAGTGCCGGATCGTCCGCCTCGACGACGTCGTCGTCGCACCGTGAGCGTCGACCCGCACGCGCCGCCGCCCGAGGTGCGGGCGTTCCTCGCCGAACGACACCTCGCGATCCTCACCACGGTGGAACCGGACGGGCGGCTGCACGCGTGCGCGGTCGGCTTCACCTACGACCCCGACACCGCCACGGCCCGGGTCATCACCGGTCGCCGCAGCCGCAAGGCGCGCAACGCCGCGGCCGGGTGCCGCGCCGTGGTCGGTCAGGTCGACGGGCCGCGCTGGCTGTCCCTCGAGGGGACCGCAGCGCTCACCACCGACCCCGAGGCCGTCGCGGCCGGCGAGCGCCGGTACGCCGAGCGCTACCGGGAGCCCCGGCCCAACCCCGACCGGGCCGTCATCGAGATCGCGGTCACCCGGATCCTCGGCCGGGCCGCGTCGACGCCCGGTCGATCGGCCTAGGCGAAGATCTTCGGATCGATCGTGATGTAGGTCGCCTCGCACGATGAGACGAGCACGTCGCCGTCGTGGCAGTCGGCGGTGATGAACAGGCGCCGATCCTCGCGCCCGACCAGGCGGGCCCGGAAGGTCAGCGGTCGCTCCATCGGCGTCGGCTTGTGGTAGCGGACCGTGAGCGTGCCCGTGAACGCCGCGGTCTGCGCGATGCGCAGCACGTACCCGGTGATGTCGTCGAAGATCGCCGCGACCATCCCGCCGTGCGCGCGGCCCGGGCCGCCCTCGTACGCCGGCAGCAGCGTGGCGACCCCGACGACCTCATCCTCGCTGAACTCGACGTCGACGTGCACGCCCATCGGGTTGGCGGGGCCGCCGACAGCCCGATCCGCCATCACGTCGAACGCGGCGTGCCCGGTCTCGGGTTCATCGATCGATCCGCCCATCCCGAACATGCGCTCGACGTGCTCGGTGAGCATCGCCTGCCGGTCCCGCCGCGGTGCGGGCTCGATCGCGGCGGCGAGTGCGTCCGCCTCCGTGCGCAGCCGGTCGAGCATGTCGCGGTCGAGGTCCCGCGACACCATGGCGTGGCTGAGGCGACGGAGCGCGGCGGCGGCCGCGACCCGGGCGTCGTGGACGGTCGGATCGGTCATGCCCGGATACAACCACCGCCGCCCGGCCGTCGCCAAGTGCGTGCACCGGAGCGACCGCCTCGGGGCGCTACCGTCCGGTGGTCCGCCTCGAGAGGAGCACCATGTCCCGATGCCCGATCCCGTCCATCGCCCTCACGGCCGCGCTCGCCGGCGCGGCGGTCGCCGTGCCGTTCGCGCCCGGTGCGGGCGCGGCCACGATCACCCCGAAGCGGGTGACGGTGGCGGCGGAACTCACCTCCACCCAGAGGATCCTCCACACCGTCGCCCCGAACGATCGGGTCACCTACGGGTTCAACCTCCTCGAGGGCACCGACACCGGCGGGGCGTCCCCCGTCCAGGTGCAGATGATCGGCAACGTCACCTACACGAAGGGGAACGGCCCGTTCTTCGGGACGATCACCTTCACCGCGGCCGACGGCTCGACGCTCGGCGTCCGGATGGACGGCTCGGCCCGGGCCCTGCCGAACGGCACCGACGCCAAGTTCTCGGCCAAGCTCACGGTGCTCGGCGGGACCGGCGAGTGGTTGCGGGCCAAGGGCCGGGGCACCTTCGTCGGTTCCCGCCAGGCCGCGCTCGGCGGCACGGTGCGCGCCCGGTTCGTCATCCGACTCCGAGGCTGAGCCGCCCGCCTGCGCTCACCCGAGCGCGTCGGCGAGCGTGACCTCCTGGGAGAACACCGGACGGGCGTTCGGATCGCCGCCGGCCACGGGCCAGGCCGGCGAGGCGTACACCGCGATCCGGGCGGACTGCGCACAGTCCCCCGTGACCCGACACTCGAGGGTGCCGGACACCCCCTCGAACCCGCCGGCCAACCGGAGCGCCCGCATGAGGTCGCGTTTGACGATGCGGATCGATCCGTCGTCGCGCACCTGCGCGGCCCGGCGCACCGCGTCGAACAGCAGCGTGGTCGCATCGAACGCGTGCGGATGCCACACGCCCGGCGGCTCCGTCCCATAGAGCGCCGTGTACGCGGGCAGCAGCTGCTGGGTGTAGAAGGGATTCTTCTTCACGGTGTTCGCATCCGGACCCGACGCGTACACCGGTGGACCCGGGTCCCGTCCGAGTGTGGCGAGGGTCCCCGAGGTGAGGCAGCCGTCGGCCGTGATGATGCGGGCCCCGGCGAGCCGCGGCTCGGCCCGGATCCGTGCGATCGTCCCGGAACAGGCCTCGGTCGTCTGCACCGGGACGAACACGACGTCGGGGGCCGCCGCCGCGACCTCCGCCACCGCGGCGTCGGCCGGCGTGCCCACCTCGAACGAGGCGGTGGCGACGATCTCACCGCCGCTCGAGCGGTACGCCTCGGCGAAGACCGCGGCGAGGGCGGCCGGGTACGGCGTCGGGGTGGCGATGGTCGCCGCCCGTTGGCTCCGCAGCCCGAGGCGCGCGAAGTTCGCGTCGACCTCGCCCTGGATGCGGTCGTTCGGCGCGGTGCGGAGGTAGGTGGCCGCGTGCTTCCCCGGCTCGGTGAGTGCCGGTGCGGTGTTCGAGGGCGAGATGAGCGGGAGCCCCGCCGCGGCGAACACGCCGTCGGCCGCGCCGAGCGCCGACGACGAACAGGTCGTGCCGACCGCCCCGATGAGGCCGTTGCCCCGGGCGAGCAGACGCGCGGCCCCCACCGATCCCGCCACCGGATCGCAGCCGTCGTCGGCCGTCTCGATGACGACCCGATGCCCGAACAGGTCCCCGTCGATGCCGTCGAGGTCCCAGTCGAGGTAGTCGACCGCGAGCTCCACGCCGCGCAGGGAGTCGCGACCGGTCTCCTCGTCGAGGGTGTCGAGCCAGAGGAGGGCACCGAGCCGGATCGGGTCCTTCGGTCCGATCTCGACGCAGGCCGAGTTCGCGCACTCCTCGTCGAGGGAACGCTCCTCCGCGCCGCCGCACGCGCTCAGGCCGGCCGCTCCGAGCAGGAGGCTCACCCCGATCGCGATCGGCCGACCCATCAGCCGACGCATCAGCCGACCCACGGGAGGTACCGGCCGTGACGCAGCTCGTCCTGGAGGATCTCGAGCGGGGCGGACGAGACGATGAAGCCGCCGCGGAACGGGGCGCTCAGGGCGATGATGAGGGCGAGGTCGAGGGCCACGATGACGACGATGGTGACCGCGACGAGCGCCGCGTACCGGCCCTCGCGCAGGCTCACCATCACTGCGTTGATGATGAGCGCGAGGCCCGCCACGACGCTGAGGGCGAACATGAGGCCGGGCATCGTGAGGGTACCGATCGCGAGCCGCTCCTTCCGGCGGGCGATGAGGTCGTCGACCGCCTGACGGAGCTCCCACTCGGTCGAGGCCGGCGTGTACTCCCGGGCCGTCAGGAGGTACGCCGCGCCCTGCAGGTCGCGCATCCGATCGAAGGTCTCCCCGGCGGGCAGGTCCCCTCGCTTGAGCGCCTGCCAGTCCTCGCGCTGGATCGAGTCGATGTACGCCGCCGCCCGGTCCTGGATCTGGGAGATGTCGACCGCCGGCAGCGGGCGGGTCGAGTACGCGAGGTTCGTACCGGCCGACGTCTCCTGGGCGATGGCGGTCTGGGCCTGCCGGTAGATCGAGTACTCGGCCGAGATGAGGAAACCGGTGAGGATCGCGAACAGGGTCCCGAGTTCGGTGATGTAGACCGTGGCGGTCTTGGCCATGCCCGCGCGTCGCTCCTCCGAGATCCGCGTGATCATGAGGTGGTGCGCGATCGCCGCCACGCCGCCCATGACGACGATGAACGCCACGAACACGACACCGGTGGGGAGCGAGGTCAACCAGAGCACGGCGGGAGGCTAGGGCCGGGCCGGGGGCGGGGGCCATCAGCCGACCACCCGCGCGCCGATCCTGAGATGAAGTTGACCCGTGCCGTCGGGCGGCGGCTCGAGTGGATCAGTCGCCGATGCGCCGGCCCGCGGTCTGCCCGCCGTCGGCGACGAACTCCGCACCCGTGCAGTACGACGACTCGTCGGAGGCGAGGAAGAGGGCGAGCCGTGCGATCTCCACCGGGCGGCCCATGCGGGCGATCGGCTGGTCGCCGGCCATCTCGTCGGCGGCGGCGAGCACGGGGTCCGGGTCGACCGCACCCGGTGCAGGGGGTTCGCCGAGCGCCGGCTCGCCGACCACGCCGACCATCGGCGTGGTCACGCCCCCGGGGTGGATCGAGTTGACCCGCACGCCCGCCGGGCCGAACTCGATGGCTGCGGTCTTCGTCATGCCGCGCAGGCCCCACTTGGCCGCCGTGTACGCACCCACCTGCGAGAACCCGATCATCCCGGCGGCCGACGACACGTTGACGATCGAGCCGCGGCCGGCCGCGGCCATGGCGCCGCCGACCACCTTCATCCCGAGGAACGGCCCGACGAGATCGACGTTGACGATCGACCGGAACGTCTCGAGCGTCGTGTCGACGAGGGGCACCATCGCGAGGATCCCTGCGTTGTTGACGAGCACGTCGGGCGGGCCGAAGGCGTCGGTGGTCTGCGCGAGCACCGTGCGCCACGACGCCTCGTCCGTGACGTCGAGGTGTGCGCTCACGACGTTCGCACGGATCGAGGCCGCCACCGCGTCCGCCTCGTCGTCGAGCAGATCGGCCACGACGACCGACGCGCCCTCGGCGACGAAGAGCCGGGCCATGGCCTCACCCATGCCGCGGGCCGCGCCGGTCACGATCGCCACTCTGCCGTCGAGTCGTCCCATCACCGACCTCCGCTCGAGGGCCCCGACCGGGGCCTGCACCTCGACCGTACGTCGTCCGCGCACCGGCCGCCCGCTGCCCTCGGACACACGGTGCACGCCGGTACGATCCGCCCCGATGGACCGCCGCCTGCTCACTCTCATCGCCGCGGCCGTCGCAGTCGTCGGCGCGGCCGTCGGGATCGGCGCGCTCACGAGCGGGTCGGAGCGCGGCGGCTCCGACGCCGCGGCCCGGCCCACGGCGACGACGTCGGAGGCGCCCGTCGCGAGCAGCTCGACCACGACGACGACCGCACCGCCCCGGCCGTCGACCCCGTCGGACACCCGACGCCTCACGCCGTACCGCACCATCAACGGCGCCATCTCGCCGAAGTCGGTGGTCGCCTCCGGCAAGGGTTACGTCAGCGCGCAGAACATGATGTACCAGCACTCGGTGACCGTCTACGACGCCGACGGCGAGCTCGCCCGCACGATCCCCGACAGCGTCGACCTCGCGGCCTTCGGCGTGGCCGGGCATCCCGGCATCTCGAAGGGCGCCCCGGTCGAGGCCGCGTTCTCCAAGGACGGCCGGTACGGGTACGTCTCGAACTACGCGATGTACGGCGCCGGCTTCGGCCCGGAGGGTTCGGACGACTGCACCGCGGGCGACGGGACCTCGGAGTCGTTCCTCTACCGGATCGACATGCGGAGCCTCGCCGTCGACGGGGTCGCTGCGGTCGGCGCGGTGCCCAAGTACGTGGCCGTGACCCCGGATCAGCGCTACGTGCTCGTCACCAACTGGTGCTCGTACGCGCTCAGCGTCGTCGACCGCGCGGCGATGCGCGAGGTCAAGCGGATCCCGCTCGGCGCGTACCCTCGCGGCATCGCCGTCGCCCCCGACTCCTCGAAGGCGTACATCGCGATCATGGGCGGCCGCGACGTGGCGGTCGTCGACCTCCGATCGCTCACGACCTCGTCCATCCGCAACGTCGGGGGTGGACCCCGCCACCTGGTGATCGACCCGACGGGTCGGTACCTGTACGCCACCCTCAACAAGGACGGCCAGGTCGTCAAGGTCGACACGACCTCGGGCGCGGTCGTGGGCCGCGTGGCGACCGGCACCCAGCCCCGCTCCATGGACATCTCCCCCGACGGCACCGCGCTGTACGTCGTGAACTACGAGTCGAACTCGCTGGCGAAGGTGCGCACCTCGGACCTCGCGGTCCTCCAGACCGTCCCGACCGGTGTCCACCCGATCGGCGTCACGTACGAACCGACCCGGGACCGGGTCTGGGTCGCCATCTACACGGGCGCGATCGTCGTGCTCGCCGACTCCTGAGCGCCCGCGACGTGCGCCACCCCGTCCGGGTCGCCCTGATCGCCGGTGCGGTGGTGCTCGCCGCGGTCGGCGCGGCGACGCTCGTCGGCGGCGAGGCGTCGCGGTCGGTGGGCCCCGCCCCCGACACATCGGCACCGACGACCCCGCCGACCACGGCGGAGGCGGAGCCGACGACCACCTCGACCCGACCCGACGGCAACGGGCAGCCCGTGACCTTCGCGTTCGGGGGTGACGTGCACTTCGAGGGCAACCTCCGCGGTCGGCTCGGCCAACCGAGCACTGCGCTCAGCGCGGTCGCGCCGCTGCTCGCCGACGCAGACATCGCGATGGTGAACCTCGAGACCGCCATCACCGAGCGCGGCACGCCGGCCTCGAAGGCCTACAACTTCCGCGCACCGGCGTCGGCGTTCACCGCGCTGCGCAGCGCCGGGGTCGACGTCACGTCGATGGCGAACAACCACGGTATCGACTTCGGGGCCGAGGGCCTCTCCGACAGCCTCGCCGCGCGGGCGGGCGCAGGGATCCCCGTACTGGGCGTCGGCGCGAACGCGACCGAGGCCTACGCGCCGTGGCGGACCACGGTGCGGGGTCAACGGATCGCGGTGCTCGCGGCCACCGACGTGCTCGACGACTGGCTCATCTCGTCGTGGACCGCCACCGACACCCAGGCCGGGCTCGCATCCGCCAAGGGGACCCAGCAGGCCCGCCTTGAGGCCGCCGTGCGGGACGCCCGCCGCGGGACCGACACCCTCGTCGTGTACCTGCACTGGGGGGCCGAGGGGACCTTCTGCCCGACCGCGCGCCAGCGGGAGCTCGCGGCGGCGCTCGTCGCCGCGGGCGCCGACATCGTCGTGGGGTCCCACGCCCACCGGGTGCAGGGCGGCGGGCGGTACGGCGACGCGTTCGTCGACTACGGCCTCGGGAACTTCGTCTTCTACAACGAGTCCGGCGAGAGCGGGCGCACCGGCGTGTTGCGGGTGACCGCAGTCGGACGTCGCATCGTCGGGTACGAGTGGGTCCCCGCGCGCATCAGCGGGGGCATCCCCCGCGCGCTCGGCGAGCCGGCGCGCAGCCAGGACCTCGCCGAGTTCGCGAACCGGCGCTCGTGCGCCGGCCTCGGCGCCTGACCCGCGTCCGATCCGGCTGAGCCACCGCTGATCCACCGGTGCTCCTGGGCCCTCCGGCCCAGGTTCGGCCGGTCCCGGATCCACGGGACCGCCTGCGATCCGGGGCTCAAGACCCAGCCGCTCCTCGCCGATACCTCATGCGTCACCGACCACGAGGTACTGCGAGATGGGCACCACCGAGCACACGAACCGGAGCGGACGCCGGAGCTGGAAGCGTCGTACGACCGCGATCGCGGCCGTCGTCGGCCTCTCGCTCGCCGCGGCCTCGTGCAGCGCGCTCCCCGTCACCGCCTTCACCCGGACCCCCGCCCCCGCCCGCACGGCCGACGTCTCGGGCGTCGAGTGGTACGCCTCGCCGGCCGCGAACGACCGTGAGGTCCGCCTCGCCCTCGTGCGCGCCGACGGCACCGGTCCGCACCCCGTCGTGCTGATCCTGCCCGGCAGCGACGGCCTCCACGACGACTACATCCGTCTCGCCCGCGAGTTCGCGGCCCGGGGCTTCGACGCGGCCACCGGCTGCTGGTTCGCCTTCCCCGAGGCCTCCGACACGATCCGCACCGACTGCGCCAACGGCCCGACCTTCGACGGGGTGTCCGAGGGCTCGGTCGCCTCCGTCGACGCCCTCGTGGACGCCGCTCTGCGGGCGACCGGTGCGCCGGCCGACCAGCTGGCGATCATCGGCTACTCCCGCGGCGGCGGTGCCGCCCTGCTCCGGGCCGCCCGCACCGGCGCCACGAACCCGATCGTCGACCTCTCCGGCATGGTCACCGGTCAGGTCGGCGGCTGGCCGTCGCCGTACCGCACCGCGGATGTGAACGTGGTGGCCTCGGCGGCCGCGATCCACGCCCCGACGCTCGCCCTCCACGGGGTGGCGGACTCGATCGTCGTGCCGACGCAGACGCTCCTGCTCGCCACGGCGCTCCAGAACGCCGGCACGGACGTGTCCGTGCACTGGTACCCCGGCTCGAACCACGACCTGCTGAACCACTCGGACACCCGGGCCGACGTGATCGCTCGATCCTCGACCTGGATCCGCCAGCAGCTCGGCTGATCCGCGGCACCCGCAGTGACCCGCCCCCGGCGGGGCGTCCGGACCCGTGTCGCGCTCAGCTCTCGAAGATGATCGTGCGGTTGCCGTCGAGCACCACCCGGTGCTCGCAGTGCGCAGCCAGCGCCTCCGCCAGCACCGCCGACTCGAGTTCCCGACCGCGGCGGGCGAGGTCGGCCGGACCGTCGCGATGGGACGCCTGCGCAGCCGCCTGGGCGATGATCGGCCCCTCGTCGAGGTCGACCGTCGCGTAGTGCGCCGTCGCCCCGATCAACTTCACCCCCCGCTCCCACGCCCGCTCGTACGCGCCGGCCCCGATGAACGCCGGGAGCAGCGAGTGGTGCACGTTGATGGCCGGACAGCCCAGGCCATCGAGGAACCCGGCGGTCAGGATCCGCATGTACCGGGCGAGGATCACGAGGTCGACCCGGTGCGGCGCGAGGGCCGCGAGGACCTCGGCCTCGTGATCCTCCCGGCTGCGGTCCGCCACCGGCACCTCGATGAACGGGACCTCGAATCGCCGGGCGAGATCGGCGTGGACCGGGTGGTCGGAGACGATGCAGACCACATCGAGCGGCAGCGATCCGAGCGCGACCCGGGACATGACGTCGTAGGCGGCGTGGCCCTGTCGCGAGACGAAGAGCGCGGCGTGGGAACGCTCGCCCGCACGGTGCACGTGGACCCGTCCGTCGGTGAGAGCGGCGATGTCCCGTTCGAGCGCGATCGGGTCCGTGGACGCGGGGAAGGTCGCGAGGATGCGCTGCACGAACGTGCCACCGTACAGGGTGAGCTGCTCGGCCTCCTCGATGTTCCCGCCCGCCTCGCGCACGTGGACCGTGGTGTCGGCGACGAGTCCGGGCCGGTCCGGGGCGACGACCCGGATGACGACGGAGAGCGGTGACGTCGCCGTCACGACGGGGTGACGAGGCCCTGGGACTCGAGATCGGCGACCAGCGCCGTCGTGGTGATGCCGAGCACCGAGGCGAGCACGGTGAGGTCGTCGCGACGCAGCGTGATCACCTTCCCCGCGAAGTCCCCGCGTCGGATCTGGATCGCGGAGGCGTAGCGGGAGATGGCGATCGCCTCGGGGGTCTGCAGGTCGGCGAGGCGCACGAGGTCGAGGCGGAGGCTCTCGGTCGCCGTGGCGCCGGGCAGCACGACGTCGTTGTTCGGCCGCGGGACGAGGACGTCCGCCGGGACGCCGTAGAAGGCGGCGAGGCGGAGGAGGCGGGGGGCCGAGATGGCCCGTTCGCCCCGTTCGTACGCTCCGAGCACGGAGGCCTTGAACTCGTGGTCCGACTCGACCTCCACGGCGTAGAGCGAGAGCCCCTTCTGCATGCGCACGGCGCGCAGCCGCTCACCGACCGCGACTCCGAAGCGGGCGACCGCTGCGGACTCGAAGTCGTCGTCGCCCTGGGGCCCGTCTCGTCCTGCCACGGCCCCTATCCTGCCCCATCCCACGCCCCCCGTGGACCGTCGGCACCCGAGGGCCCGGGATCCGGGCCCGCCTTGGGGACCCGGCGGACCGTCCGGGTATCCTGCGGCCCGCCACGACCACCGAGAACGCATCCCGAAAGGACCTGCGATGCCCGCACCCGACCCCAAGGACCTCGGCCCCCTCGCCGCCCTCGCTGGCACCTGGGAGGGCGACCAGGGCCTCGACGTCTCGTACCACCACGCCGAGGGCCAGATCGGTGAGACGCCGTACCGGGAGAAGGTCGACCTCAAGCCGTTCGGTCCGGTCGACAACGGCACCCAGCAGCTCTTCGGGCTCGACTACCGCATGTCCGCCTTCAAGGAGGGCGAGGACGAGCCGTTCCACACCGAGGTCGGCTACTGGCTCTGGGACGCGAAGGCCGGTCAGGTCATGCGCTGCTTCATGGTGCCGCGGGGTCAGGTCGTGATCGCCGGCGGGACCGCCGGCGCCGATTCGACGACCTTCACGATGGCGGCCGAGAACGGTTCGAACACCTACGGGATCCTGTCGAACCAGTACCTCCAGGAGTTCTCGACCACGCCTGAGTACACGTGCACCATCACGGTGAACGACGACGGCTCGTGGTCCTACGACGAGTGCACCACCTACGAGGTCAAGTCGAAGGGCATGACGGTGCAGCACACCGACCGCAACACCCTCCGCAAGGTCGGCTGAGCCGACCACCTGCAGTGCGCGAGGCCCCCGCTTCCGGCGGGGGCCTCGTCGCGTACGCCCCGAAGGGACCCAGCATGATTGACCTCCTCGCCGCCGACGAACTCCTGCGCACGACCCGCTCGGTGCGCAAGCGGCTCGACCTCACGCGCGACGTGCCGTTCGATCTCGTGCTCGAGTGCATCGACCTCGCCCTCCAGGCACCGACCGGTTCCAACCGGCAGGGGTGGTCGTTCATCGTCGTGAGCGACCGCGACCAGCGGGCCGAACTCGCGCGCCTCTACAAGCAGGCGGTCGACCTCTACATGCAGATGCCGCGCCCCGAGTACGGGTCGGACGACCCCCGCGCGGCAAGCGGCGAGCGGGTCGCCACCTCCGCCCGGTACCTCGCCGACCACCTCCACGAGGTCCCCGTGCACCTCGTCCCGTGCATCGAGGGCCGGGTCGAGGAGGCGGGCGTGCTCGCGCAGGCATCGACCTACGGGTCGATCCTTCCGGCCGTGTGGTCGTTCGCCCTCGCCGCGCGGGCCCGCGGGCTCGGCACCGCGTGGACGACGCTGCACCTCATGTTCGAGCGCGAGGCCGCCGAGGTGCTCGGCATCCCAGACCACATCACCCAGGCCGCGCTCCTACCGGTCGCGTACTTCACGGGCGAGACCTTCAAGCCCGCACCGCGCCTGCCGGCGGCGACGGTCACCCACCTCGACCGCTGGGGCACGCACCCCGCCTGACCCCGCCCTCGTCAGGCGGCGACGTGCGGGGCGACCTGCCGGTCGTACTCGGTCGAGAACAGCGGCGAACTCACGAGGAAGTCGGCGGTCGACCGGTTGCACGCCACCGGGATGTTCCACACGACCGCGATGCGCAGCAGCGCGCGCACGTCGGGGTCGTGGGGCTGGGGTTCGAGCGGGTCCCAGAAGAACAGGAGCATGTCGACCCCGTAGTCGGCGATCCGCGCGCCGATCTGCTGATCGCCGCCGAGGGGTCCCGAACGCAACCGTTCGATCGGGAGGTCGAGGGCCTCCGCGAGCAGGCCGCCGGTCGTGCCCGTCGCGCACAGCGTGTGGCGGGCCAGCACCTCGCGGTGCTCACGCGCCCACTCGAGGAGGTGCTCCTTCTCGTGGTCGTGGGCGACGAGCGCGATGCGCTTGCGGGCCGGGAGGCGCGCCTCGATCGGGTTCGGTGCGGTGGCATCGGTCATGGGCGCATCGTCCCACGCGCGACCGACCCGCAGGTGACGTGAGGGTGGACGCCCGGTGACGACCGGGCCGGATCAGCGGGCGAACGCGACGCGCACCACGGTCGCCTCGGCGATCGTGCCGTCCATCATCGACCGGGTCGAGAGCATGACGGCCCCGGACCCCGCCGACGGGGCCGTGAAGGAGAGCACGTCGGTGAACGGACCCATCTCCCCCATCGACCCGCCCATCGCGGTGCCCGAGCCGAGGGGTGGCGCCGCGCCGTCCTGGCGCACCTCGGTGCGGATCTGGGCCTCGAACGCCGTGCTCCGCCCGCGCAGGGTGACCGGCGACGAGATGACCTCGTAGGCCGCCGGCGACTCGAGGACGAGGTTCGGACTCGATGCGCCGAGCACCCACCAGTGGCGGCCGTCGAGTTGGCGCACGAGCACCGTCGTCACGGTGCCCCGGCTCGTCGCCCGCACGGGGACCTCGCCGGAGCGAGCGTCGCCGGCCGCCAGCGTGCCCACGATCGGAGCGGTGAACCCCACATAGTCGACGGCGAACGACCGGGCGGCCTCCTCCGGCGTCGTGAAGGTCGACGCACCGACGGGGAAGACCGCGTTCGAGGTGTCGAGCGGCGCCGTGGGGGTGGTGCTCGACGACGAGGTCGATGTGGTCCGTCGGCTCGACGAGGTCGTCGCGTCGTCGGACCCGTCGGAGCCGTTGCACGCGGCGAGCATCAGGACCGTCGCGAGGACGCCGATCGACCGGGTGATGGGGATGCGCATCGTTCCTCCTCGGGCGCCGCCGGTGCGGGCCGATGCGCCCATCGTGCACCACGGGACCGCCGTCACGGCAGGGGCTTGGGTCCCGAATCGCCCGCGACCTCGCCCGGTGGGCCACTCGGTCCGGCCTCGAGCTCGG
>JBJTWK010000053.1:0-24998 GCA_046081705.1 Actinomycetes bacterium
TCGACGAAGAACTCCCCGAGGAGGGGTCCCGTCCCGAGGGCGGCGAACACGGCGACCGACCCGACGCTCGTGTACTCCGCCTCCCGGCCTTGCGGAGCGATCGAGGTGATGCGGCTGGCGAAGCCGACGAACAGCAGCGTCTCGCCGACGGCCAGCACCCCGCGTCCGACGGCCACGACGCCGAGGTTCCCGGCGATCGCGTGCACCGCCATGCCCAGCGCGCTGATGATCCCGCCGAGCGCCATGAGGCCCCGGGCACCGCGGCGTCCGACGCGGGCGACGAACGGACGACAGGCGATGGCCGCCACGGCGTAGACGGCGACGAGCAGCCCGAGGTCGGCGTCGTCACCGCCGAGGCGGCGCTCCACCCAGCGCGGCGTCACCGGGATGGCGACGCCGATGGAGACGAACAGCAGGAACGCGACGGCCGAGGCGGCCAGGAACGCGGGGGTGGTGAGCGGCGATGGCCGCCGCCGGCCGGCGGTGCTCAGGCGCGGGCGCTCATGGGGACGTAGTCCCGCGACCCCGGGCCCACGTAGAGCTGGCGCGGTCGGCTGATCTTCTGCTCGGGATCGGCGAGCAGCTCCTGCCAGTGGGCGAGCCAGCCGGGCATGCGGCCGAGGGCGAACAGCACGGTGAACATCTCCAGCGGGAAGCCCATGGCCTCGTAGATGAGGCCCGAGTAGAAGTCGACGTTCGGGTAGAGCTTCTTGTCGATGAAGTACTGATCGGTGAGGGCCACCTCCTCGAGGCGCATGGCGAGGTCGAGGAGCGGGTCCGGGTGGCCGATCTCGGCGATCACGCTCTCGGCCGCCTTCTTGAGGATGCGGGCCCGCGGGTCGTAGTTCTTGTAGACACGGTGGCCGAACCCGGACAGCCGGAACGGGTCGTCGGGGTCCTTGGCCCGCTTCACGGCGGCGTCCACGTCGCCACCGTTCGCTTGCACCGCTTCGAGCATCTCGATCACGGCTTGGTTGGCACCGCCGTGCAGCGGACCCCAGAGCGCGTTGATCCCCGCGGTGACCGAGGCGAAGAGGTTGGCGTCCGACGAGCCCACCATGCGCACGGTGGAGGTCGAGCAGTTCTGCTCGTGGTCCGCGTGGAGGATGAGGATCTGCTTGAGCGCGTGCACGACGGTCGGGGACGCGTGGTACGGCTCCGAGGGCACCGCGAACATCATGGTGAGGAAGTTCTCGATGAGGTCGAGGCGGTTGTCCGGGTACAGGAACGGCTGCCCGATCGACTTCTTGTACGAGTACGCCGCGATGGTCGGCATCTTCGCCATGAGGCGCAGGATCGACAACTGGACCTGCTCGGGGTCATGCGGGTCGTCGGAGTCCTGGTAGAAGGTCGACAACGTGCTCGTGACGCTCGACAGGATCGCCATGGGGTGCGCGTCGCGCGGGAACCCGTCGAAGAAGCGCTTGGCGTCCTCGTGCAGCAGCGTGTGGCGCCGGATCCCGAACCGGAACTCGTCGAGCTCGGCGGTGGTCGGGAGCTCGCCGTAGATCAGCAAGTAGGCGGTCTCGAGGAAAGAGGGGGAATCGCGCTCGACGAGCTGCTCGATCGGGATGCCCCGGTACCGCAGGATCCCGGCGTCCCCGTCGATGTAGGTGATCGCGGACTCCGTGGACCCGGTGTTCATGAACCCGTAGTCGAGGGTGATGAGGCCGGTCTGGGCCCGCAGCTTGGCGATGTCGACGCCGAGTTCGTCCTCGGTGCCCCGGATCACCGGCAGGGTGATCTCCTGGTCGCCGTGTCGGAATACGGCGGGGATCTCTGCATCGGTCACGATGCGCTCCTCGGGGGGTCGTCGGTCCGTCACCTCCGAACCTACCGCTCCGACCCCCGGCCCGGCGCACTCTGCCGCCGCGACCACCGCCGTCACGCCACTCGCGGTGCGGGCCGTGGATCCGGACCCGCCGTGGGCGTGATACCCATAGCCCGATGGAGTCCGAGGAACCGCAGGAGTCGTGGCTGGCCGAGGTCGTCGCTCGCAACGACCTCGACGAGATGGTCCGGGTGATCGACGCGGCGTGCGAGCGGCGCGACTGGGACGCGCTCGTCGAACTCTGCGCGCGGTGCGAGTCCGCCCAGGACCGCGGCTTCCAGCTGTGGCCGGTCGCCCACCACGCGTCGTACCGGCTCGCACTCGAGGCGCCGGCGGAGTGGGCGGCGCTCGAGGTCGTCGACGGTGCGGCCCGGTTCGCACCGGGGCCGCTGCCGGAGGTCGCCGCCCAGCACCACGCGTGGGAGGACCTCGAACCGTCGATCATCCGCGGTCCGGCCGCCGCGCTCATGCTCCACGAGTGCGTCGTGCAGGGCGAGGACCTCACCGGGGTCGAGATGCCAGGTCCCGACCCGCTCGAGCTCCCGCTCGTCCTGCAGGACTGGGAGCCCGACTACCCGGTCGCCGTGTACCGCGCCGCCGGCGGCGACTTCCCGGCCCCGGACCCGGGACCGCTCAAGACCCGGGCCGGCGCTGAACCCGGCGTCCCGCGTCGCGCCCCCGAGGCGGTCTCGGCCCTGCTGCACCTCGTGCAGGCCTGGACGAACGGCTCGACGGGCGAGGCGGTCGCGGTCGCCGTCGAGGGCGACGCAGCCGGGGCGATCGCAGCCATCGAGCCGGGCGAGGTGCGGGTCGGTGCGATCACGGGTGCCGAGGCGATGGCGTGGATGGGGTGGGCCGCGGCGAGCGGCGGTTCGCACGGGCGTCGCCGCGGCGCGGCCACCGGGCGCCTCGACGCGTGGCACGCCCTCGCCGCCCTCGCCGGGATCGACGAGTGGCCCGTGGACCCCGACGAACTCGGCGCCGCGCTCGAGCACCTGCGGTGGTACCGGTGGGAGCCGGTCCGCGGGGCCTCCGGGTGGGCCTTGCACCTCGCGGTCGAGGATCCGGCGTCGGGGCAGGCCTGGGCGATCGCGGCCCACGATCCGCCGAGCCCCGGACCCGCCGGGTCGTGACCCGGTCCCGCGGCCGGTGCGGGCAGTGGGCGCGGCGAGGGTCGGAGCGGTAGATTCGGCGGACCACTCACCACCGATGCGGGAGAGAACGTCACGATGGCCGACCACTCGAAGTTCTACATCGACGGCGCATGGGTCGCCCCCAAGGGCACCGGCACCATCGACGTCATCAACGCCACCACCGAAGCGGTCATCGCGAGCGTTCCCGAGGGCACGCCCGAGGACGCCGCCGTCGCGGTCGCTGCGGCCAAGGCCGCGCTGCCCGGCTGGCGGGCGACCTCGCTCGACGAGCGGGCCAAGTACGTGCAGCGACTCTCCGAGGGCCTCATGGCGCGGGCCGGCGAGATCTCGGAGAGCGTGACCGCCGAGGTCGGCACCCCGGCACCCTTCTCGCAGATCGCACAGGGCTCCCTGCCCTGGCTCATGTCGGCGACCTACGCCGAGATCGCCAACTCCTTCCCGTTCGAGGAGCAGATCGACAACTCGCTCGTCATCCGTGAGGGTGTCGGCGTCGTCGCCTGCATCACGCCGTGGAACTACCCGCTGCACCAGGTCACGGCCAAGCTCGCTCCGGCCCTCGTCGCCGGGTGCACCGTCGTGCTCAAGCCCTCCGAGGTCGCGCCGCTCACGGCCTACATCCTCGCCGACGTCATCGACGAGATCGGCCTGCCGGCCGGCGTGTTCAACCTCGTCACCGGCACCGGACCGGTGGTGGGGGAGGCGCTCGTCTCGAACCCGGACGTCGCCATGGTGTCGTTCACCGGTTCGACCCGGGCGGGCAAGCGCATCATGGAACTCTGCTCGCAGCAGGTGAAGAAGGTCGCCCTTGAGCTCGGCGGCAAGTCGCCGTTCATCATCCTCGACGACGCCCCGGCCGAGGAGGCCGTGCGCGCCGGGTTCCAGTCGACCTTCCAGAACAACGGTCAGACCTGCATCGCCTGGACCCGGTTCCTCGTGCCGGAGTCCCGGAAGGACGAGTTCGTCGCGGTCGCCCGTGACGTGGCCGAGTCCTACACCGCGATGGACCCGGCGCAGGCCACCGACTTCAGCGCGGTCGGCCCGCTCGCCTCGAAGGCGCAGCAGGACCGAGTGCGCGGCTACATCAACAAGGGCATCGAGGAGGGCGCCACCCTCGTCACCGGTGGTGCCGAGCAGCCCGAGGGTCTGGAGAAGGGCTTCTTCATCCAGCCGACGGTGTTCGCCGACGTCTCGAACGATATGACCATCGCCCAGGAGGAGATCTTCGGCCCCGTGCTGTCGATCATCACCTACAAGGACGACGACGACGCGGTGCGCATCGCGAACGACGTCGACTACGGACTCCACGCCGGCGTGTACTCGGCCGACCGTGACCGCGCCATCGGCGTGGCCCGCCGCATCGAGGCCGGGCAGGTCGACATCAACGGCCCGCAGTTCAACATCAAGGCGCCGTTCGGCGGGTACAAGCAGTCCGGCCTGGGCCGCGAGTACGGCACCTACGGACTCGAGGAGTTCCTCGAGGTGAAGTCCCTGCAGATCCCGCTCGGCTGAGCGGACCGTCTCCGGAACGCGCGGGGCCCGGCCGAACGGCCGGGCCCCGTCGCGTCGGGGGCGCTCCCGTCGCCTCGATGGGTCCGGGAGCGCGGGGCTCGCTCGGTCCTGTGGTCAGAGCGTCTGCTGGTCGGGGGCGCTCCCGTCCAGGTCCTCGGCGACGACCTCGAGGTCGAAGCGGTCGAGGCAGTCCTCGCAGCGGTACGGCGCCCAGTCACCCTCGGCGTACGGGGCCTCGGGGTCGGCGACCTGGAGCAGGTGGGCGCGCCCGCCGCACTCCACGCAGACGATGATCGAGGCCGGTTGGCTCGCCGAGGAGGTCACAAGGGCGAGCCGGGTGCGGTGAGCGGCCACGGGCGGGCCCGTTCGAACGCGAGCGCGCAGTCGAGCAGCCACTCCTCCCGGTGGTGCGGCGCGAGGACCTGCAGGCCCACCGGCAGCCCCCGGACCTGCCCCGCCGGGATGCTCACCGCCGGGTTGCCGTAGATGTTCGACGGAATGGTGAGTGCGCCGTTGTTGCCGAGCGCCACCTTCTCGCCGTCGATCTCCTCGGGCATCGGACCGTGCGAGCCGAACGCGACGTCGGGGTTGGTGGACGCGAGCACGAAGTCGACCTGGTCGAAGATCGCCGCCATCGTCTCGTTCATGCGCACCCGTTGGCTCTCGATGCGCGCCCGGGTCTCGATGCTGTACATCGACTGCGCCATCTCCATGCCGAACGCGATCTGCGGCGTGAGGTCGGGCTTGCAGTCCGGCCAGCGGTCCCCGAGGCGCATGAGGATCTCGCCGAGGCCGGACAGCGCCCACTCGTACGACACCTCGGGCACGCGGATCGGGATCGTGACGAGTTCGAACCCCACCTCGTCCGCGAGCCAGCGGGCCGCCTCCTCGACCACTTCGCGCACCTCGTTCGCGACCGACGCGCGGCCGAGATCGACGCTGATCGCAGCGCGCTTGCCTCGCAGCGACTCGAGGTGCGTGCCGAGTCCGGCCTCCCAACCCTCGACCCGGGGGAGCGAGTACGGGTCGCGCGCGTCGAAGCCGTTCGACACGTCGAAGAACCGCGCGATGTCGCGGACCGAACGGGACAGGCAGCCGCTCACCGCGGTGAGCGAGGCCATCACCATGTTCGGGCCCTTCGGGATCCGGCCGTAGGTGGCCTTGAGGCCCGGCAGTCCGGTGAAGCCGGCCGGGATCCTGATCGAACCGCCGCCGTCGCCACCGGTCGCCACCGTGACGAGGCCGCCGGCCACGGCCGCGGCCGATCCGCCCGAGGATCCGCCGGGGGTGTGCTCCGGGTCCCACGGGTTGTGCGTCGCCCCGTTGAGCTTCGTGTAGGTGAGGTTCACCCCGCCGTACTCGCTCGAGGTCGTGAGGCCGATCGGCACCGCACCCGCGTCGCGCAGGCGGGCGACCTTCGTGGAGTCGCGGTCGGCGATCTCATCTCGCAGCGGGATGCTCGCCTCGGTCGCCGGCCAGCCGGCCGCCGCGTCGAGTTCCTTCACGCCGATCGGCACGCCGCCGAACGGGAGGGAGACATCGGCCCCGGCCGCCGCGGCGCGGGCCGCTTCGGGGTCGAGGTACGAGAACGCGTTCAGCGAGGAGGCGTCGATGGCGGCCAGCGTCGCGTCGAGCTCCTCGAGGGGGGTGCGCTCGCCGGCGCGGAACGCCTCGACGAGGGAGCAGGTGTCTTCGGACCAGGGTGCATCAGCCATGGGCGGAGGCTAGGCCGCGATCCTCCGCCGCGTCAGGCCCCGGGCTCGCCGAACATGACGCGCCACTGCTCGAGCGTCGGCAGCCGGAACACGTAGTTGCGGCTGCGGGTCTCGCCCATGGTTGCGTGCGCCTCGGCCGAGTAGAGGTGGCCCGGGTAGAGCACCGTGTCGTCCGGGACCCGGGCGAGACGCTGGGTCAGGGACCGGTACAGCTCGTCCGAGTCGCCGCCGGGCAGGTCGGTGCGGCCGCACCCGTCGAGGAACAACGTGTCGCCCGAGACCAGTCGACCGTCGACCATGAAGCACTGGCTGCCCGGGGTGTGGCCGGGGGTGTGGACGAGCGTGATGGACACCGCACCGACCTCGACGACGTCGCCGCCGTCGTGGAGGACGAGGTCGGAGTCGGCGAGCCCGGTGACGCGCTGCACCCCCCAGGCCTCCTCGCGGTTGACGTGCAACTTCGCCCGCATCCCGTCGATCGCGAGCAGGTCGGCCGCGCCCTCGATGTTCCAGCCCATCATCGAACCGCCGACGTGGTCGGGGTGGTAGTGGGTCGCCAGCGCCCCGGTGATGGTCATGCCGTCGGCGCCGGCGATCTCGACGAGTTCCCGGACCCCGTACGCGGGGTCGACGACCACGGCCTCGCCCGTCGACCGGTCACCGATCAGGTACACGAAGTTCACCATCTGGCGGGCGACCGGGTCCTCGGTGGCGAAGTCGCGCCCGGCGAGGAGCTGGCGGAAGTACAGACGGTCGTCGGTCATGGATTTGAGCGTACCGGCCCGAGGTGCGCCGATCCCCGGGGACCCGGGGCGGTGGGGTCCGCGCCGGACACGGCGGGCTGCCTAACCTTCGGGCGACGTCGACGACGACGGCACCGTCCCCGGAGGGCCCATGCGCACGATCGAGTACCGCACCTGTCCGTTGTGCGAGGCGACCTGCGGCCTCGAGCTCCACATGGAGGGGGAGGAGATCGCGCTCGTCCGCGGGGACCGGGACGACGTGTTCTCGAAGGGGTACCTCTGCCCGAAGGGCGCAGCGCTCAAGGACCTCGTCGCCGATCCGGACCGGCTGCGTCGGCCGCTCGTGCGCCGCGGCGACGAGTACGTGGAGGTCGGCTGGGACGAAGCGTTCGCCGTCGTCCGTGAAGGTCTCATGGGGGTGATCGAGCGGCACGGACGCGACGCGGTCGGCGCCTACCTCGGCAACCCGTGCGCCCACAACCTCGCGCCGATCATCTATAACCGCGCCCTGCTCCAGGGTCTGGGCACGACGAACGTGTTCTCGGCGAGCACGGTCGACCAGATGCCGAAGCACGTGTCGGCGGGTCTCATGTTCGGCACGCCGATCTCCGTGCCGATCCCGGACCTCGACCACACGGACCACCTCCTCATGCTCGGCGCAAACCCGTTCGCGTCGAACGGCAGCCTCATGACCGCTCCCGATCTGCCGGGCCGCCTGCGCGCGATCCGGGCGCGGGGCGGTCGCATCGTGGTGGTCGATCCGCGGCGGTCGAAGACCGCGGAGGAGGCCGACGAGTGGGTCGCGATCCGCCCGGGCACCGACGCGCACCTCCTGTTCGGGCTGGTGCACGAGATCCTCGCGAGCGGTCGGGCCGATCTCGGTCGGGCGACGGGGATCACCGATGGACTCGAGGAGATCGAACGCCTCGCGCCGCACTTCACGCCGGAGGCGGTCTCGCGGGTGTGTGGGATCCCGGCCGCCGACATCCGGCGGATGGCGACCGAACTGCTGGATGCGCCGACCGCGGCGGTGTACGGCCGCCTCGGGACCTGCACCCAGGAGTACGGGACCCTCGCCTCGTGGCTCGTGGACGTCGTGAACGTCCTCACCGGCAACCTCGACCGTCCGGGCGGGGCGCTCTTCCCGAAGAACGCGGCCGGCAGCGCGAACACCGGCGGTACGCCCGGACGCGGTCGCGGGTTCCAGATCGGGCGGCGCCACAGCCGGGTCGAGGGGAAGCCGGAGGTGCTCGGCGAGTTCCCGGTGGCGACCCTGGCCAGCGAGATCCTCACCCCGGGCGCCGGGCAGATCCGGGCGCTCGTGACGGTGGCGGGCAACCCCGTCGTGTCGACGCCCGACGCCGGTCGGCTCGACGCCGCGCTCGCCGACCTCGAGTTCATGGTCAGCGTCGACATCTACCGCAACGAGACCACCCGGCACGCCGACGTGATCCTGCCGCCCGGCGGCATCCTCACGAAGGAGCACTTCGATCTCGCGTTCTACTCGCTGTCGATCCGCAACGTGGCGAACTACTCGCCGCCGATCAACGCGCTCCCGCCGGGTGAACTCCACGAGTGGGAGATCCTGCTGCGCCTCGCCGCGATCGCCGGCGGGGCCCAGGGGAGCGCCGAGGAGTGCGTCGGACTCGACGACTTCATCATCGGGGGTCTCGTCGGGAAGGCCGCCCAGCGCGACGACCTCCCCGACGCCGACGAGATGCTCTCGGCGCTCGCACACCGGCGCGGCCCGGCACGCGTCGTCGACTTCATGCTCCGCACGGGTCCGTACGGCGACCGGTTCGGCGGCCACCCCGACGGCCTGAGCCTCGCGGTGCTCGAGGCGAACCCGCACGGCATCGACCTCGGCCCGCTCCAGCCCCGCCTCCCGGAGGTGCTGCGCACGCCGACCGGGCGGATCGACCTCGCGCCCGAGCTCATGGTGGGCGACGTCGAGGCCCGCCTCATCCCGTCGCTCGCCGCGCCGACCCCGGATCTCGTGCTCGTCGGACGGCGCGACCTCCGGTCGAACAACTCCTGGATGCACAACATCAGGGTGCTGGTGAAGGGCCGCCCCCGGTGCACGCTGCACATCCATCCGGACGACGCCGCCGGGCTCGGCCTCACGGACGGCGCGCCGGCGCGGGTGCGGTCGAGGGTCGGCGAGGTCGTGATCCCGGTCGAGGTGACCGACGGGATCCGGCCCGGTGTGGTGAGCATCCCGCACGGTTGGGGCCACGGCGTGCCGGGCACGGACATGCGGGTGGCCGCCGAGCACGCCGGCGTGAACTCGAACCTGCTCACCGATGCGAGCGTCATCGACCCCCTGTCCGGGAATGCGGTGCTCAACGGCATCCCGGTCGAGGTGCACGCGGCCTGACCGGGCGCCCCGGGGCGGTCCGCCTGCCGCCTCAAGCTCGCCTCCGCTCGGTCCGATGATCCTCCGCGGCCGCCGACGTGGGTCGGACGGCGCAGGAGGACCGAGGATGACCGATGTCGTGAGGGCCGGCACCGCGACGCGCCGGGTCGACGCGCGTCCGCAGCCGACCGACCATGCTGCGATCGAGCGCACGGTCGACGACCTCCCCGTGCGCGGTGCGCTGCCCGCCGGACTGGATGGACGGTTCCTGCTCGTCGCCCGTGCGGCGCGGACCGGTGATGACCCGGCGCACCCGTCGGTGACGGCGATGGTCCACGAGGTCCGTATCGCCGGAGGGCGCGCGCACCTGCGCAGCCGCCGGATCCCGCACGACGGGCCGCCGGCCCCGGCCGACGGGCTCGTGGAGCACGCGGGTCGGCTGCTCGCGCTCGGCGCGCACGCCCGCCCCGTGCTGCTCGATGATTCGCTCGTCCCGACGGGCGACGACGCGGTGGGCGCCACTGGGGGGAGTGGCGCCCACGCGCACGTCGATCCCGTCTGGGACGAACTCCTCCTCGTCGCGGCCGACCCGCGCGGGGCAGGTCTCAACGTCACGACGCTCGACGTCCGGGGTCGTGTGCGCCGGACCGTGGAGGTCGCCGACGCGGGGCTTCGGTTCCTGCACGACTTCGCGGTCACGGACGCCCACGTCGTGGTCATCGACTCGGGCGCGGTCGAGGACGCGTCGGGGATCCACTGGGACCCGACCGTGCCGGCCCGCATCGGACTCCTCGACCGCACGGGGGAGGCGTCCGAGCCGGTGTGGTTCACCGTCGCGCCGCGCTTCGTGTGGCACCTCGTCAACGCATACGAGTGCGATGGTGAGGTCGTCGTCGACCACATCGCGCACCGCCCGCCGGGCGCCGGCGTGCCGGGGCCCGCGCCGGTTCCCAGTGCATCGGTCCCCGCGCTCTGCCGGACGGTCGTCGACCCGCGGACCGGCGAGGTCCGCGACGAGGTCCTCGACGATCGGTCGGTGGAGCACCCGGTCATCGATCCGACCCGCACCGGGCTCCACCACCGGGTCGTCTACGCCTCGCTCGCCGGCGGGCCCTCGGTCGCCCACGCCGGTGACTTCGTCGGCCTCGTCCGCTACGACCTGCGGGACGGGTCCGCGACCGAGCATCGGTTCGCGGACTCCGGGACCGTGGTGGCTCCGGCGTTCGCACGCCGGGCCGGCAGCACGGGTGAGGACGACGGTTGGGTGCTCGCCCTCGTGACCGACCATGCGACGGGGACGACGCGGCTCGTGGTGCTCGACCCGCGGACCTTCGACCGGGGTCCCGTCGCCGAGGTGGTCCTGCCCGCCATGGTGCCGGGCGGCGAGCACTCGGTGTGGATGGCGGCCGAGGCCTGAGCGGGGTTCAGCGGGTCGGATCGATCCGACCGCGGCGCACGCGGTGGGGGTGGTCGGCCGCCGCGAGCAGTTCGGCGTCGCCCGCCGAGTCGCCGTAGGCCCAGACCTCGGCGTCCTCGCCCCGGAGCCAGGTGGTGAGCCGGGCGACCTTGTTGGCAGCCCGCACGTTGCCGTCGACGAGCCGCCCGGTGAGGGTTCCATCGGCGGCGACCTCGACCTCGGTCGCGAACGTGGCGGCGGCTCCGAGCGTCGCGACGACGGGCGCGACGTAGACGGCGAGCGATGCACTGATGACGACGATGTCGTGGCCCACCTCGGCGTGCCACGCCATGCGGTCGACGACCTCGCGGTTGAAGGGCGCGCGGTCGAGGACGCGGGTCGCGTACTCGGCCCCGGCGGCCGCGAGCTCGGCGGCCGGGCGACCCGCGAGCAGCGACACGAAGTAGCGCTCCTTGGCGAGGTCGCGGTCGACCCGCCCGATCGCGGCGCCGCCGAGGCGGTGCACGTGCGGCACCCCCGCCCGCAGCAACCTCCGGCGGCCGAGGTAGTGGACGAGGAAGGGCCCGAGCGTGTCCTTGCGGGTGATGGTCCCGTCGAAGTCGAACGCGGCCACGCCGCGACGCCGCTCGGTCATCGGCCTCAGACCGGGAGGCGGCGGAACACCGGCCGGGGCACGTGGCGGAGCCCCGACATGACCCCGCGGAGCGCGGCCGGTACCCACACGATCTCGCGACCCTTGGCGAGGCCCTCGACGATCGCATCGGCGACGGCCTCCGGGGTGGTCGACAGGGGCGCGGGATCGAGGCCCTCGGTCATCTTCGAGTGCACGAACCCCGGTCGCACGATCATCAGCCGCACCCCCGAGCCGACGAGCGCATCGCCCATGCCCTGGCAGAACGCGTCGAGGCCGGCCTTGCTCGATCCGTACACGAAGTTCGAGCGCCGGGCCCGCTCCCCGGCGACCGACGAGAGCACGACGACCGTGCCGTGCCCCTGGGTCCGCATGCGGTCGATGAGCGGGATGAGGACCGACACGGCGCCGGTGAAGTTGGCGTCGATGATCGCGAGGGCCGCGTCGGCGTCGTGCTCGGCCACGTCCTGATCCCCGAGCACACCGAACGCCACGATGACGAGATCGATGTCGCCGTGGTCGGTCCAGCATCGGTCGACGAAGCCGGCGTGCGAGCCGCGATCGAGCGCGTCGAAGGCGGTGACCTCGACCCGACGCGCGCCCGCCCGCTGGAGCGACGCCGCGCCCTCGGCCATCGCCGCCGGCTCGCGTCCCGCGAGGATCACCGTGGTCGCCCGGTCGTCGACGAGGCGACGGGCCGTGGCGAGTCCGAGGTCCGAACCGCCGCCGAGCACGAGCACCGTCTGGACCCCGCCGAGTGCGTCCTGCATCGCTGTCCTGCCTGCCTTTCGCCGACCGCGGTCGCGGCTCGGAGTGGTGGGTGGTTCAGAGCCCGAGTCGTCGGGCCAGATCGGACTGCAGCACGCCGTCGGGGTCGAGCCGTCGTCGGACTTCGCGCCACTCCTCGAGGCGAGGGTACATAGCGGCGAGGTGCTCGGGGCGCACCCGTGCGTCCTTCGCCAGGTACACCCGACCGCCGGCATCGAGCACGAGCTCGTCGAGTCCGTCGAGGAGGTTCCCGAGGGTCGGATCGCCGACCGGGATGTCGAGTGCGAGCGTCCAGCCCGGCTGGGGGAACGAGAGGGGCGCGGGGTTCGCCGGTCCGAACCGCTTGAGCACGGCGAGCAGCGACGGCGTGCCGGCGAGGCTCAGGCGCTCGACCGCCGTCTGCACCGCCCGCTCCTGCCCGAACGGCACCACGAACTGGTACTGCACGAAGCCGCGGGGCCCGTAGAGGCGGTTCCAGCCGGTGATGAGGTCGAGGGGGTGGAAGAACCACCCGATGTCGACGAGGTGTCCCTCGCTCCGCTTCGGTGACTTGCGGAACCAGAGTTCGTTGAAGGCCCGCACCGTCCAGCGGTTCACGAGGCCCGACGGGAAGATCGGCGGCGCGCTGATGAACGCGTGCGGATCGAAGGCGCGCGCGTTCGCCCGTCGCGACGGCTTGAGGTCGTCGAGGGTGGCGTGGTCGCCACGGTCGAGAATGCCGCGGCCCATCGAACGACCAGTGGCCAGGCAGTCGATCCACGCGACGGAGTAGCGGTAGTCGTCGTCGTTGGCGTCCATGCGGGCCATGAGGTCGTCGAGGTCCGTCGCCCGCTCGGTGTCGGCCCTGATCATCGAGGTCTCGACCGGGATGAGGTCGATCTCGGCCTCGGTGATGACGCCGGTGAGCCCCATGCCGCCCGTGGTCGCCCAGAACTCGGCCGGGTGCTCCTCGGGGGTGAGGCGCCGCTCGGTGCCCGTACCGTCGACGAGGGTGAGCGCGCGCACGTTCGAGCCGAGGGTGCCGTCCGCGTGGTGGCCCTTGCCGTGGATGTCCGAGGCGATCGCACCCCCGACGGTCACCGAGCGGGTGCCCGGGGTCACGAGGAAGAAACCCGCCGGCAGGAGCCAGCGCATGAGGTCGTCGAGGCTCGTCCCCGCGGCGACCGTGGCCCGGCCCCGCTCGACGTCGAGGTGACGGACCCCGCGCATCGCCGTGGCGTCGAGCACGAGGCCCCCGGAGTTCTGGGCGGCGTCGCCGTACGCCCGCCCGAGCCCTCGGGCGACGAGGCCGCGGCCCGGCCGCTCACGCACGGCGGCGCGCACGTCGGCGTCGTTGAACGGGTGGCGGACCTCGGCCCGCGAGGGGGAGGTCCCGCCCCAGCCCGAGAGCAGCACCTGCGAGCCGCGTCGACGGTCAGTGCCCAACGAGGATCCCGATGCCGGCGGTCACGACCCAGAGCAGACCGAAGGCCTGGAGCACCCGATCGGTGAGCACGACCTCCTCGGGCGCACCGGCCTCGCCCCGGTCGACGATGAACGCGTACCGGAGGAACGCGAGCACGAAGGGCACGATCGACACCTCGTACCACGGGAACCCGCCCTGACCCTCGGCCTTCTCGAACGCCCAGAGGCAGTACGCGACGAGGGCGACCCCGCTCGCCACCGCACGGACGTAGGCGAGGAACGAGGCGGAGTAGACGCCGAGGGTGCTGCGGACCCGGGCCGAGTCCTCGCCGAGTTCGACCATCTCGGAGTAGCGCTTCCCGGCGACCACGAAGAGGGAGCCGAACGACGCGACGATGAAGAACCAGACGGAGATGGGCACGTCGACCGCCACCGCACCCGCCACGGTGCGCAGCACGAACCCGGCGGCGACCATCCCGAGATCGAGGACCGGGACGCGCTTGCCCCACAGCGAGTAGGTCGTCGTGAGGACCAGGTACACGAGCACGACGACGGGGAGGCGCCAACCGGTGAGGAACCCGGCGGCGAACCCGGCGGCGAGCAGGACGACACCGAGCGTGCGCGCGGTGCCGACGGACACCTCACCTGCGGCGATCGGCCGGAACCGCTTCGTGGGGTGGGCGCGGTCCGACTCGACGTCGGCGGCGTCGTTGAGCAGGTAGGTGCCGCTCGCGGCGAGGCAGAAGGCGACGAAGGCGACGGTGGCCTCGAGGAGGTCGGCGCGCTGACCGAGCACGCCAGCCGCGGCGGGCGCGGCGAACACGAGCAGATTCTTGAGCCACTGCTTGGGTCGGCACGCGCGCAGCAGCGGGGGCAGGTGCGAACGGCGACCGCCGGGGCTCGCCGTGGTGGGGAGTTCCTGGGCCTCGGCCATGGGGTCCGTGCGACTCCGAGCGGGGAGTGGCCCGGCCGGAGCCGGGTGAGGAGTGTGGAGCCTACCGCCGTTCGGGGGCGTCCCCGGCCGCGTCGCGGGACTCCCTCGCCGCGCCGCCGAACACGCCGCGCGCCATCGTCGACGTCTCGGCCGCCCGTCGGCGCTCGAACACCTCGGCCCGGGCGCCGTGCACCGCGGCGTCGTCGGGCGCGGCGAGCGCGGCCCACTCCGCGAGGTGTCCGGCGAGACGGAGGTCCCCGGCCTCGGCCAGGTCGAGCGCGCGCCGGGCCAGCGTCGCCGCGCCGCCCGCAAGCGCCGCGACCTCCGCGGCCACCGCGGCGTCCGGGGCCGGCTTGAGCGTCGCCGGGTTGCCGTCGTACCAGCCGCCGAGGAGTCGCCAGATGTTGTGCACGATGAACTCGGGCTCGTCGTAGATCGGACGGAGGTACGGCTTCTCGAGGAGGTGCGCCGGCGCGCGCACGGTGTGGATGATCTCGTCGAGACGCGCGCCCGCGTTCATCATTGCAAGCGTCTCCCCGTAGAGGTGCTCGAGGAGTTCGGCACTGTCGGTGAGCGCAGCGCGCACCCGGACCGCACCGGTGATCGGGAGACCGTGGCCCGGGAGCAGCACCTCGGCGTCGCAGTCGGCCATGGCCCGCAGGCCCCGGGCCCAGTCCCGCGGGTACCGCTGCACCTTCTGGGGGTTGCCGCAGTTCGGAGCGGCCCAGATGAACATGTCGCCGGTGCAGAGCAGGCGACGTCCCGGCACGTGCACCCAGGTGTGGTCGTCGGTCTCGCCCCGCGCGTGGTGCAACTCGATGCGCTCACCGCCGACGTGGAGATCGAGGTGGTCGTGGTACGTGACGTCGGGGTAACGCCATTCGCGCGGCCACTCGAAGTCCGGCAGCGAGAACTGCCGTCGGTTGATGGTCTCGTTGTACCCGGCGGTCTCGACGTACCGGTCGAACCGGGCCGCGATCGCCTCGTGGCCGACGACGACGGGGGCGGGGCGTCCGGCCCGCTCGTTGTCGGCGTCGTGGAGTTCCACGCCGAACACGTGGTCGACGTGGCCGTGGGTGAACACCACAGTGTGGGTCGGAGCGCTCGACCAGGTCCGGGTGGCCTCGTGGACCGGACCGGCCATCTCCCGGCCGCTCGTGTCCACGACCACGAGACCCTCGTCGGTCTCGAGGACGGCGGAGTTCGAGAAGGCGGCGACGAAGGCGGTCCGGTCGGCCACCTCAGCGAGTCCGCCCCACAGCGACATCGGGTGGCCGAGGGTCCGGGGGGCCCGCCCGGCCAGCATCTCCTCGGCCCGGTCCATGAGTTCGCTCATGCCGGGAGTCTGTCCGCTCCGGCCGGCCGGTGCCGCGGGGTGCCGGACGATCCGACTCCCACGCACCGGGAGGCGAGCCGGGGCTGCCCTAATGTCGGCGGCCATGGAGTTCAACTTCGCAGACATGTTCGAGGCCAACGTCGACGGGGTCGGGGACCGGACGGCTCTCGTGTTCGAGGACACCCGCCTCACCTTCGCCGAACTCGAGGGACGGGTGAACCGGCTCGCCCACCACTTCCAGACGGCCGGGATCGCCGTCGGGGACCACGTGGGCATCTACGCCTACAACGGGGTCGAGTGGGTCGAGTCGATGGCCGCGCTCTACAAGATCCGCGCCGTCCCGGTGAACATCAACTACCGCTACGTCGAGAGCGAACTGCGCTACCTGTTCGACAACGCCGACCTGCGGGCGGTCGTGCTCCAGCGGGAGTTCGCGCCCCGCGTGGCGGCGATCATCGGCGACCTGCCCCTGCTCGCCCACATCGTCGTGTCCGAGGACGGTTCCGGGGCCCCGCTCGACGGTCTCGCAGGACGCCCCGGCGTGACGGTCGTCGACTACGACGAGGCGAAGGCGGCCGAGTCGCCCGATCGGGACTTCGCCCCGCGCAGTGCCGACGACATCCACATGATCTACACGGGCGGGACCACCGGGATGCCGAAGGGCGTCATGTGGCGCCAGGAGGACATCTTCTACACGCTCTGCGGTGGGATCGACGCGTACACCAACGAGAAGGTGCGGCGACCCGAGGAACTGAGCGAGAGGGCCCGAGCCGCAGCGGGGCCGACGATCTTCTTCCCGATCGCACCGCTCATGCACGGAGCCGGACAGGTGAGCACGATCCGGGGCCTCATCCACGGCGACACCACGGTGCTCGTCCGCAAGTTCGACGCGCACGAGGCCTGGCGGCTCTGCGACCGCGAGCGGGTCAACGTCCTCGGGATCACCGGGGACGCGATGGCCCGCCCGCTGGCCGACGCCCTCGAGGAGATGCACGACACGATCGACCTGTCGAGCCTGTTCTCGATCGGATCGAGCGCGGCGATCTTCTCGCAGTCCATCAAGGAGCAACTGATGGCCCGTCTGCCGAACGTCCTCATCGTCGACTCGGTCGGAGCGACCGAGACCGGGATGAACGGCATCAAGATCGCCCAGCCCGGCGAGGCGCCCAAGGGCGGCCCGGCGACCGTGGCCCCGTCGCGCGACTCGATCGTCATCGACGAGGACTTCAAGCAGGTCGAACCGGGCTCCGAGGTCGTGGGCCGCATCGCCCGGACCGGCAACATCCCGCTCGGCTACTACAAGGACCCGGAGCGCTCGGCCCAGGTGTTCCCAACGATCGACGGCGTGCGCTACTCGGTGCCGGGCGACTTCGCCAAGGTGGAGGCCGACGGCAACATCACGCTCCTCGGCCGGGGTTCGATCGTCATCAACACGGGCGGCGAGAAGGTCTACCCGGAGGAGGTCGAGGGCGCGCTCAAGGGGCACCCGGAGGTGTTCGACGTGCTCGTCGTCGGCGTGCCGGACGAGCGGTGGGGCGAGGCCGTCGCCGCCGTCGTCCAGCCCCGCGAGGGCACCAGCCCGAGCCTCGAGTCGCTCTCTGCGCACTGCCGCGAGCACGTCGCCGGGTACAAGGTCCCCAAGCGTCTCTACCTCGTCGACCAGATCGTGCGGGCCCCGAGCGGCAAGCCCGACTACCCGTGGGCCAAGGGGTACGCGAAGGCGGCCGCCGCGGTCGAGGCCGGCGCCTGACCGTCCGCCGGATCCGGGTGCGCGCCTAGGGTCGGCGGCCGTGGACGCCGCATCGTTCGAGGCCGCGGGTCTCTACGACCCCGAGGCCCCCGACGCCCGTGAACGCCTCGCGCTCCTGCGCTGGCTCACCGAGCGCGGGTTCTCGATGGTCGAGATCGCGGAGGCCGACGCCGACCCGGCGGTCCCGCTCGAGGCGCTCGCCGGGGCGCGGGCGATCCGCCGCGGCGAGGTGCACAGCGCTCGCGAGGTCGCGGTCCTGCTCGGCGTCTCCGACGACGCGGTCGCCCACATGCTGCTCGCATCCGGGTACGCCCAGGCCGACCCCGACGAGCCCGTGCTCACCGACGTCGACCTCGAGGCGCTGCGCTCGTTCGTCGGCGCGGCGGAGGTGTTCGGTCAGGAACCCGTGGAGCAGTTCGCCCGGGTCGTGGCCGCCGCCGCGGCGCGCGTCGCCGAGGCGGCCACCACCCTGTTCATCACCGAGATCGAGCAACCCCTCATCGAGGACGAGGCGAGCCCGATCGTGCTCGCCCAGGCGAACCTCGCCGCGTCGCTCTCGCTCGACACCGTGCCGACGGTGATGGAGGCGCTGCTGCGCAGCCAGGTGCAGGCGGCGAACCGCCGGGCCCGGCTGGCCCGTCAGGACGGCGACGAGGCCATGGTCGCCATCGGGTTCATCGACCTCGTCGGGTTCACGCCGTTGTCGCGCCGCCTCGACGACGCCGAGCTCTCCGAGGTGCTCGACGGGTTCGAGGGGCGGGCCTCGGACATCGCGACCCAGCACGACGGTCGGGTCGTGAAGCACATCGGCGACGAGGTGATGTTCGTCGCCGTCGACCCCAACGCGGCCTGTGAGATCGCGCTCGAACTCGTCGACGCCGTCCGCGATCTCGGCCGGGGGGTCCGCCCGCGCGGGGCCGTGGCGTTCGGGCCCGTGCTGCAGCGGGGTGGCGACTACTACGGACCGACGGTGAACCTGGCGGCGCGCGTCGCCGAACTCGCCGTGCCCTACGAGATCCTGACGACGGCCGAACTCGTCGACGGCGCCGAGCACTGGAGCCTCGATTTCTCACCCGCAGGCCGCCGCATGCTCAAGGGGTTCGACGAGCCGGTCACGCTCTGGGAGCTGGCCCGCCGCGACTGAGGTGGTCGCAGGTCAGGCGATGACGCGGTCGGCGAGCAGGCGCTCGACGTCGGCCGCCGGCAGGCCCCACTCGGTGAGGACCGTGCGGGTGTCGTGACCGGGCGGGACCGGGGTGCGCTCGATCCCCCCGGGGGTGCGGCTGAACCGCGGGGCCGGGGCGGGTTGGGGTGCCCCCTCGACCTCGACGAACGTGCGCCGGGCGACGTTGTGCGGGTGGGTCCGGGCCTCACCCATCGTGAGGACCGGTGCGAAGCACACCTCGTGCCCGTGGAAGAAGGCCGTCCACTCGTCGCGGGTGCGGGTCCGGAAGATCGACGCGAGTGCGTCCTTCCACTCGGGCCACCGGGCCTGGTCCATCTGCGTTGCTGGATCGAGGTCGATGCCGAGCGGGCCCATGAGGCGGACGAACTCCGCGTAGAACTTGGGCTCGTAGGCGGCGATGGAGATCCACCGCGCGTCGGCGGTCTCGTAGACGCCGTAGAAGTGCGCCCCGCCGTCGAGCATGTTCGTGCCCCGCTCGTCGGACCAGAAGCCCATGGCGCTCATGCCGACGAAGGTGCTCATGAGCATCGCGGAGCCGTCGACCATCGCGGCGTCGACGACCTGGCCCACGCCCGACCGGTGGCGCTCGATGATCGCGGCGAGCACGCCGAACGCGAGCAGGAGGCCGCCGCCGCCGAAGTCGCCGATGAGGTTGATCGGCGGGACCGGGGGACCGCCGGCGGTGCCGATGTGTGCGAGCACCCCGGCGAGGGCGATGTAGTTGATGTCGTGACCGGGCTCGGCGGCCAGCGGGCCGTCCTGGCCCCACCCCGTCATCCGTCCGTAGACCACTCGGGGGTTGCGGGCGGCCACTGCGTCCGGTCCGACCCCGAGCCGTTCGGCGACCCCGGGGCGGAACCCCTCGAGGAGCACGTCGGCCGACTCGCAGAGGCGCAGCACGGTCTCGGCGGCCTCGGGGTGCTTGAGGTCGATGCCGGCCGAACGGCGGTTCCGGTCGAGGCTCGCGAAGGGCGAGGCCGGGAAGATCGCCGACCCTCGTTCGACGTCGGTGGCCCGATCGAGGCGGAGCACCTCGGCACCGAGGTCGGCGAGGGCCATGCCCGCGAACTGCAGCGGGCCGATG
The DNA here is from genome assembly GCA_046081705.1 of Actinomycetes bacterium. Lineage (GTDB taxonomy): Bacteria > Actinomycetota > Acidimicrobiia > IMCC26256 > IMCC26256 > IMCC26256. The sequence continues at coordinate 19,819 of JBJTWK010000053.1, forward strand.
TTCGGCAGTTCGATGACGCGGATGCCGGAGAGCGGACCCATGCGGACCTCCTCGATCCTCAGACGTCGAGCTTGAACACGCGGGCGGCGTTCTCGCGGAGGAACTTCGGCCACACGTGGTCCCGGAACGGCACGCCCGGCAGTTCCGAGAAGATGCGCTCGTAGGACAGGCCGGCCGGGAAGTAGCCCGACCAGATGATCTTGTCGGCGCCGCGGGTGTTCGCGTACTCGACGATCGCGGTCGGGTAGTACTTCGGTGCGAACGCGGTGGTCGAGTAGTGGAGGTTCGGCCACTTGAGCATGAGCTTCACGGCGAGGTCCTCCCACGGCTCGGCACCGTGGCGCATCACGAAGGTGAGGTCGGGGAAGAACCAGCACACCTCGTCGATGAGCGCGACGTCCTGGCAGGCGAACGGCAGGCGCGGACCGGGTACGCCGACGGTGGAGCAGAACGCGATGTCGAGCTCCACGCACTTGGCGTACACGGGGTACCACTTCTTGTCGTTGAGCGGCACCTGCGGGGTGAGGCCGGCCGGGAACGCGCCGACCGCCTTGAGGCCGAACTCCTCGTGGAAGCGCACGATCCGCCGGACGGCGTCCATGCCCTCATTCGGGTCGACGTTGATCTGGGCCGAGAAGCGCTCGGGGTGGTCCCGGAACGCCCGGGCCGCGGCCTCGTCGTCGACGTTGATGATGGCGTGGGTGATGCCGACCGCGTCGAGCTCGGCGAGGAGCATGTCGACCGGGTCGGTCATGTCGTCGGCCTCCCACTTCGGGGGCTCCTTGAACATGTACCCGGCGGGGAACTCGAGGCCGCCGCGGCCCTCCTTGGACTCGGCGTCGAGCGTGCCGCGCCGGATGAAGGAGTAGAACTCGAACATCTCCTCGCGGGACTTCGGCACACCGACCGCGGTGTCGATCACCCCGCCGGCGAGCCCGGCGCGGAAGCCCTCGTTGATGTCGGTCACGCGAGCGCGGCGTCGATGCCGAGGACCCGGGCGGCGTTCTCGCGGAGGAACTTCGGCCACACGTGGTCGCGGAACGGGACGTTCGGCATCTCCGAGAAGATCCGCTCGAGCGAGAGGCCCATGGGGTAGTAGCCGGCGTACATGATCTTGTCGGCGCCGCGGGTGTTGGCGTAGTCGATGATCGCCTTCGGGTAGTGCTTGGGCGCGAACGCCGAGGTGGAGTAGTGGAGGTTCGGCCACTTGAGCATGAGCTTCACCGCGAGGTCCTCCCACGGCTCGGCGCCGTGGCGCATCACGAACTTGAGGTCGGGGAAGAACCAGCAGACCTCGTCGATGTGGGCGACGTCCTGGCAGGCGAACGGCACCCGCGGTCCGGGGATGCCTGCGTTCACGAAGATCGGGATGTCGAGCTCCACGCACTTCGCGTAGAGCGGGTACATCTTCTTGTCGTTGATCGGCACCTGCGGGGTGAGGCCCGCGGGGAAGACCTGCGCCGACCGGGCCCCGTACTCGTGGTAGGCCCGCTCGAGGTGACGGACCCCGTCCATGCCGGTGTTCGGATCGACGGAGCAGCCGCCGACGAACCGGTCCGGGTGCTGGGCGAGGGCCTCCCGGGCCACCGGGTTCGTGCCCACGTTGAGGAGCGCCCAGCGCACGTTGAAGGTGTCCATCTCGGCCACGAGCAGTGCGACGGGGTCGTCGATCGCGTCGAAGTCCGGGACGTCCTTGAACATGTACTGCGCGGGGAACGTGAACTGCTCCCGCGCCTCCTTGTCGAGGATCTGGCTCGCGAAGCGGTCGTAGTGCTCGCGCTGGCGCTGCTCGGCGGTCGCCGGGATGCCGATCATGGTGTCGACGACGCCGCCGCGCCAGGCCTCGAAGTATGCGTCAGACATCGAGCTTGAAGACCTTCCGTGCGTTCTCGTGGAGGAACCTGGGCCAGACGTGGTCCCGGAAGGGTACGCCGGGCAACTCCTCGAAGATGCGGTCGAGGCTCAGCCCGGCCGCGTAGTAGCCGGCGTAGAGGATCCGGTCGGCGCCGCGCGTGTTGGCGTAGTCGATGATCGCCCTCGGGTAGTGCTTGGGTGCGAACGCCGAGGTGGAGTAGTGGAGGTTCGGCCACTTGAGCATGAGCTTGACCATGAGGTCCTCCCACGGCTCGCCCCCGTGGCGGGTGACGATCGTGAGCTCGGGGAAGAACCAGCAGACCTCGTCGAGCTGCGCGACCTCCTGGCTGCTCATGAGGATCCGCGGGCCGGGCACGCCCACGTAGAGCACCATCGGAATGTCGAGTTCCACGCACTTCGCGTAGAGCGGGTACATCTTCTTGTCGTTGATCGGCACCTGCGGGTTCGCGCCGGTGCCCCAGGTGTGTGCGGCGATGGCCCCCCGTTCCACGACGGCGGCCTCGAGCGCGCGCACGGCCTCCATGCCCTGGTTCGGATCGACGTGGAAGAACCCGCGGAACCGGTCGGGCCGGAGGCGGCACTCGTCGCCGTCGACGTGGCTGAGCATCATCGCGATCCCGTGGGTGTCCATGAGCCGCAGCACCTCGGCGACGGGGTCCGGGAGGTCGTCGTAGTGCGGTACGTCCTTGAACATGTACTCGGCCGGCATCTCCATCGACTGCGTGGCGTCGTCCATGGCGAGCTCGCGGATGTAGTCGTACTTGCGGACCTGGACCTCGCGCTCCGACGGCATCGCGAGGAACGTGTCGATGACACCCTGCTCGCGGGCCGCGTCGAACGCGGCGTTACCGGTCGGGGAGGGCACGGTCACTCGTCCAGCTTGAACACGCGGGCCGCGTTCTCGTGGAGGAACTTGGGCCAGACGTGGTCCCGGAACGGCACCTCGGGCATCTCGGCCCAGATGCGATCGAGTTCGAGGCCCATGGGGTAGTAGCCGGCGTACATGATCCTGTCGGCCCCGCGCGTGTTCGCGTACTGGATGATGTCGGCGGGGTAGTACTTCGGTGCGAACGCCGAGGTGGAGTAGTGGAGGTTCGGCCACTTGAGCATGAGCTTCACGGCGAGGGCGGCCCAGGGCTCGGCGCCGTGGCGCATGACGAACCTGAGGTCGGGGAAGAACCAGCAGACCTCGTCGATGAGCGCGACGTCCTGCGGGCCGAAGGGCACGCGTGGTCCCGGGATGCCCGCGCAGACGCAGATCGGGATGTCGAGCTCGACGCACTTCGCGTAGATCGGGTACATCCGCTTGTCGTTGATCGGCACCTGCGGCGTGTAGCCGGCCGGGAACGCGGTGGCTGCCTTCACGCCGAGTTCCTTCACGGCGTGCTCGAGTTCGCGCACCCCCTCCATCCCGCGGTTGGGGTCGACCTCGAAGGAACCGAAGAAGCGGTCGGGGTGAGCGGCGATGGCGGCGAGCGACTCGTCGGCCCGGCTCGACACGCCGAGCATCCCCTTGGCGATCCCGTGGTCGTCCATCCGTTCGAGGAGGAAGCCCACCGGGTCCTCCACCGGCCCGATGTGGGGCACGTCGTGGAACATGTACTGGGCCGGGAACTCGAACTCCTCGAGGCTCTCCCGGTCGTGGAGGCCGGCCCGCAGGAACTCGTACCACGCCTTGGGATCGCCCTTGGGGGGGAGGGCGATCATGAGGTCGATCGCACCGGGCGATTCGGGCATCGGCATAGGGCCGGGACCGTATCGCGGCCGGGTCGTGACGGCCCCGATCCCACCGGTATCGTGCTCGACGCTGACGACCACCCCGACGGAGGCTGCGACATGTACGAGTGGAGCGATGAGCACCTGATGATCCGTGACGCGGTGCGTCAGTGGGTCGAGGCCGAGGTGCGGCCCCGGCGCGACGAGCTCGAGTTCGGCGACACCCCGCCGTACGACGTCATCCGCTCCCTCTACGCGACCTTCGGCATGGACGCCATGGCCCGCGACACCTTCAAGCGGCGCATCGAGAAGGAGCGGGCGGCGGCCGAGGGCGGCGCGGCGTCGGCGTCCGAGGAGCGCTCGGGCGGTGGCAACGCCGGGATGACCCTCATCCCGATCATCGAGCTGTGCCGGTGCTCGCCGGGCCTCGTGACGGCGATGGGTGTGAGCACCGGTCTCGCCGCCGCCACCATCATGAGCCGGGGCACGATCGCGCAGAAGGAGCGCTGGGCGCTCGACCTCCTCACCTTCGAGAAGGTGGGTGCGTGGGCGATCACCGAGCCCGACTCCGGCTCCGACGCGTTCGGCCGGATGCAGTCGACCGCTCGCCGTGACGGCGACGAGTACGTCCTCAACGGCAACAAGACCTTCATCACGAACGGCCCGTACGCCGACACGACCGTCTTCATCTGCAAGCTCGACGAGGGCAACCCGCCGGCCGAGCGCAAGATCCTCTCCTTCGTGCTCGAGAAGGGCATGCCCGGCTTCGAGCAGACCAAGCCGATGCGCAAGATGGGTATGCACTCCTCGCCGACCGGCATGCTCTTCCTGCAGGACGTGCGGGTCGGGCGGGACCGGCTCCTCGGCGAGACCGAGGAGGTGCCGTACCGGGAGGGCGCCAAGCAGGCGTTCTCGATCGAGCGCATGGGCGTGGCCGCGATGGCGCTCGGCATCGTCGATCGGTGCCTCGAGCTCAGCATCTCCTACGCCAAGGAGTGCATCCGGTTCGGGAAGCCGATCGGTGAGCACCAGCTCATCCAGGACAAGCTCGCCCGCATGGAGGTCGCCCGGATCAACCTCGAGAACCTCGTGTTCCGGAGCATCGAGAAGTCGTCGGCCGGGGTGCCGCTCGACCTCACCGAGGCCTCGGCCATGAAGCTCTACTCGGCCCGGGCCGCCACCGAGGTGGCGCTCGACGCCGTCCAGATCTTCGGCGGCAACGGGTACATGGCGGAGTACGAGGTGGAGCAGCTCGCCCGGGACGCCAAGGTCCTCCAGATCTACGCCGGCACCGACGAGATCCAGGTCACGCACATCGCCAAGGCCATGCTCGCCTGACCTCGCCCGACCGACACCGAGCTCAGCGTGTTGGCTCCCGCCGTTCGTCGCGCGGGTTGGGCTGTCGTGTGGGGCGGCGGGCGAGGGTGAGGGCCAGCATCGCCGCCGGGACGACGGCGTAGGCCAGCAGCCCGACTCGCAGATCGGCGCGGTCGGCGATCGCCCTGATACCGATGGGAACGAGTAGCCCGAGCATCTCGATCGCGCCCATGACGGCCTTGGTCGTCCCCGCCCGGCCCGGAACCAGTCGC
>JBJTWK010000054.1:0-7997 GCA_046081705.1 Actinomycetes bacterium
CACGAGCGGCACGACCGGCCGCCCGAAGGGTGCGATCCACACGCACCGCAACGTCGGCGCGCTGCTCGGCCTCACCTTCTTCCACGGGCTGCGCAACCTGCTGCACGATCCGCCGGCCGCCGACGCGGGTCCGAGCGTGCAGCTCGTGTCGAGTCCGCTCTTCCACGTGTCCGGACTCCACACCGGCGCGGTCGCGTTCCTCGTCGGCGGTGTGAAGAGCGTGTGGACGATGGGTCGGTTCGACCCCGTCGTCATCATGCGCCTCATCCAACGTGAGCGTGCGACCCACTGGTCGTTCACGCCCACGATGCTCCACCGGGTCATCACCCACCCCGAGTTCGGAAACTTCGATCTGTCATCGATCCGCAGCGGCGGCGGCGGCGGGGCGACCTTCTCGCCCGCGCTCATCCGGGCGGCCAAGACCGCGATGCCCCAGCTCTCGACCTCGATGGGTGTGGGGTACGGCCTCACCGAGTGCACGGCGCTCGCCACGCTGAACAGCGGTGCGGAGCTCGACGCGTTCCCGACCGCGGTCGGGCGGCCGCTCCCCACCGTGGAGATCGAGATCCGCGACGAGGACGGTCGCGTGCTGCCCGACGGCGAGGAGGGCGACATCCACGTCCGGGGGCCGAACGTGATGCTCGGGTACTGGAACAAGCCGGAGGAGACCGCGGCCTCGATCCTGCCCGGCCGCTGGCTGCGCACGGGCGACGTCGGGCGTATCGAGGGCGGGCGCCTCCACCTCGCGTCGCGCAAGCGGGACCTCATCATCCGCGGCGGCGAGAACGTGTACCCGGTCGAGATCGAGCAGCGACTCGAGGACCACCCGGCGGTCCACGAGGTGGCCGTGGTCGGTGTCCCGCACGACGACCTCGGCCAGGAGGTCAAGGCCGTCTGCGTGCTCGCCGCGGGTCACACGGCGACGGCCGAGGAACTCACGGCGTGGTGTGCTGACGCGCTGGCCTACTTCAAGGTTCCGGCCCACTTCGAGTTCCGGACCGAGCCACTGCCGCGCAATGCGACGGGCAAGGTGCTCAAGCACGTGCTCACCGACGCCGGAGCGTCCGACTTCGTCGAGGAGGACTGAGGTGGCCCTCGACCTCGTCGATCTCGTCGCCCCCGCCCACACGGCGCTCGTGCTCCAGGAGGTCCAGAACGGCGTCGTCGGTGAGCCGAGTGCGCTGCCGGCCCTCGCCGACGCCTGCCGGGCGGTCGACCTCGTGGCGCACTGCGCCGCGCTGGCGGGGCGTGCCCGAGCCGTGGGCGTCCCCGTGTTCCACTGCACGGCCGAGACCCGGGAGGACCTGCGGGGGGCGAACCGCAACGCCCGGCTGTTCATGGGGGTGCTGAAGGCGCCGGTGCGCCTGCTCCCGGGGAGCGCGGCGGTGCAGGTGCCCGACGAGATCGGCGTCGCGCCCGAGGACATCGTCCTGCCGCGGTACCACGGGCTCGGCCCGCTCACCGGGACGCAGCTCGACCACCTCCTCCGCAACCTCGGGGTCACGACGATCGTGGGCGTCGGGGTGAGCGTGAACATCGGCATGACCGACTTCGCGTTCTCCGCCGTGAACCACGGGTACCAGTTCGTCATGCCGCGGGACGCGGTCGCCGGGGTGCCGGGCGACTACGCCGATGCGGTCATCGACAACACCTTGGCGCTGGTGACCACGGTCACCACGACGGACGCCGTGCTCACCGCCTGGGGTTGAGGGTTCCTGACGGACCGTCAGGTAGGGTGCCGAGGACCTCGTGGCCATCAGGGAGCACGCCATGTACGACGAGACCACCTTCCCGAGGATCATCTCGGTCGATGACCACATCATGGAGCCGCCGAACGTCTGGCAGGACCGGCTCCCCGAGAAGTTCAAGGCGACGGGCCCGCGCATGGTGCGCCAGAAGGTCGCCGACATGCAGTTCGTCGGCGGCGTGTTCTCCTACCGCGAGGCGGGTGAGCACGAGGAGGGCACCTGGTGCGACTGGTGGTACATCGAGGACCTCCGGTACCCCCTGACCCGTGTGATGGCGGCCGCGGGGTACTCCCGCGAGGAGGTCACCATCAGCCCGATCACCATGGAGGACATGCGTGCGGGCTGCTGGGACCAGACCGCCCGCCTCGCCGACATGGACGTCAACCACGTCGAGGCCTCCCTCTGCTTCCCGACCTTCCCGCGGTTCTGCGGCCAGACCTTCAAGGAGCGCGAGGACAAGGTCCTGGCCGATCTCTGCGTGAAGGCCTACAACGACTGGATGTTCGACGAGTGGTGCGCCGGCACCGGCGGTCGCCTCATCCCGCTGCCGATCATCCAACTCTGGGATGCGGAACTCGCGGCGGCCGAGGTCCGTCGCAACGCCGCCCGCGGCGGTCGAGCCGTCGCCTTCACCGAGATCCCGGCGTTCCTCGGCCTGCCGTCGATCCACGACCCGGGCGGGTTCTGGGACCCGTTCTTCCGGGCCTGCGATGAGACCGGCACCGTCGTGTGCATGCATATCGGGTCCTCGTCCAAGATGCCGTCGACGAGCCCGGACGCACCTGCGGCCGTGGGTTCCACGCTCACCTACATGAACGCGGCCATGTCGATGACCGACTACCTCATGTCGGGCCTGTTCGAGCGCTTCCCCAACCTCACGCTCGCCTACTCCGAGGGCCAGATCGGGTGGATTCCGTACATCCTCGAGCGCGCCGACAAGGTGTGGGAGGAGAACCGCGGGTGGGGCGGCGTGGCCGACAAGGTCCTGCGTCCGCCGTCCGAGTACTACCGGGAGCACATCTACGGCTGCTTCTTCGACGACGTCCACGGCATCAAGAACCTCGACGCGATCGGGGTCGACAACGTCACGTTCGAGACCGACTACCCGCACTCGGACTCCACGTGGCCGCACTCGCTCAAGGTCGCGATGGACATCCTCGCCGGGCTCGACGACGAGACGATCTACAAGATCGTGCGCGGGAACGCCATCCGGATGCTCGACCTGCCCTTCGACCGATAGGGCGTCACCGCCGGATCCGGCCGACCGACCGGCGCAGCGCTCAGTCGATGAGGGCCGGCGCGAGGCGCCGCCACGCGTCGAGCGGGAGTCCCGTGAACTCGGGTGTCAGCACCTGGACGCACACGTGGTCGGCCCCGGCGTCGCGGTGCTCCCGGACGCGGGCGGCGATCGTCGCCTCGTCCCCCCACACGGTGATCGCGTCGACGAGCCGATCCGACCCGCCGTCGGCGAAGTCGTCCTCGGACCAGCCGAGCCGCACGAGGTTGTTCGTGTAGTTGGGCAGACCGAGGTACATCGCCATGGCCCCGCGCGCCGTGGCCCGTGCGGTCGTCGGATCGGTGTCGAGGACGGCCATCTGCTCGACGTACAGCCCGGCGTCGGGTCCCATCGTGCTGCGGGCGAGCGCCGTGTGTTCGACCGGGACGAAGTAGGGGTGTGCCCCCTCGGCCCGGGTCGCAGCGAGCTCGAGCATCCGGGGGCCGAGCGCCGCGAGCACCCGATGGGTCGGCGTGGTCGGCGGGGTCGCGAGGTAGAAGCCCACATCCATGCCGTCGAGGTACGCGCGCATCGTGGCGAGCGGCGGGCCGTACGTCTGGCCGCGCAGTCCCTCCACCGCGGACTGGTGGCTCACGCCGATGCCGAGTAGGAACCGCTCGGGGAACGCCTCGGTGACCGAGTTCTGTGCGCAGGCCATGGAGAGCGGGTCACGGGAGTAGATGTTGGCGATGCCGGTCGCGAGCACGATGCGCTCGGTCGCCTCGAGGAGCAGTGCGCTCGACACGAACGGGTCCCGTCCGGCCATCTCGGGGATCCAGATCGCGCCGTACCCCAGTTCCTCCATCTCGGCCGCCACCTCCTGGGACCGGGCCATGGGGATGTGGTCCAGCGCGTGGGTCCAGAGGCCGATCGGGGTGAGGTCCATGGCTGCGATGGTAGGGAGGCGCCGGACCCGGCGGCGGAATGGCACGCGTCCTACGATGCCGTCCCCGCTCCGCTCTGAAGGATCACCCCGGACGCCGTCCGCACACACGAAGGGACCCGACCGGCCGTGACCACGACCCTCTCCGGCGACTCCGAGTACCGCCTCCTCATCGGGGGCGAGTTCCAGGCCGGGGGCGACGGCACCTACGACGTCATCAACCCCGCCACCGAGGAGGTCGTGGGGGCGGCTCCGGAGGCGTCGGTGGCCCAGGCGCAGGCCGCGGCCGCCGCCGCCCGGGGCGCCTTCGACGCCTGGTCGCGCACGAGTCCGAAGGAGCGGGGCGCGCTGCTCCAGGCCGCGGCCGACCGGCTCCGGGAGCGGCAGGCCGAGTTCGTGCCGCTCGTCATCGCGGAGACCGGGTGCACCGCGACCGTCGGCCGCACGATGCAGGTGCCCCAGGCGGCCACCCGGTTCGAGCGCTACGCGGCCGGGGCACTCGAGCCGAGCGTCATCCCGTTGCCGCCCCAGGAGATGCCTGCGACGGCCCTCGCACCGGGTGGCCTCATCGGCGCGCTGGCCCGGCGGCAGCCGGTCGGCGTGGTGGCCTGCATCACGTCGTACAACTTCCCGATCGTGAACATGGTCGGCAAGATCGCCCCGGCGCTCGCCATGGGCAACACGGTGGTCGTGCGCCCCGCCGGCCAGGACCCGCTCGCCGTGGTCGAACTCGTCAACCTCATGCACGAGGTCGGGTTCCCGGAGGGTGTCGTCAACGTGGTCACCGGTTCGACGCCCGCCACCGGCGAGGCGCTCGTCGAGTCGCCCGACGTCGACATGGTGTCCTTCACCGGCAGCACCGGGGTGGGCAGGCGCATCGGCGAGGTCGCCGGACGCACGATGAAGCGCCAACTCCTCGAACTCGGGGGCAAGGGCGCGGCGCTCGTCCTCGAGGATGCCGATCCCCGGACGGCGATCGGCATGATCTCGTCGGTGTGGTCCTTCCACTCCGGGCAGATCTGCACCGCGCCGACCCGGGCCATCGTGCACCGGTCGATCTACGACCAGGTGGTCGAGGGCCTCGGGGCCGCCGCGGGCCGCCTGGCCGTCGGTGACCCGCTCGACCGGGCCACGGTCGTGGGTCCGGTCATCACCGAGGCGCATCGCGCCCGGATCGAGGGCTACATCGCCGCCGGTCGCGAGGAGGGCGGATCGGTCGTCGTCGGCGGCGGTCGGCCGGAGCACATGGAGCGGGGCTGGTACGTGGAGCCGACCCTCATCGCCGAGTGTCGGCCCGGCATGCGGGTCGTGCAGGAGGAGATCTTCGGTCCCGTCATCGTGGTCGTGCCCTTCGACGACGAGGACGAGGGCATCGCGATCGCCAACGGCACCGAGTTCGGTCTCTACGACTACGTGTTCTCGAAGGACTCCGGTCGGGCGATGCGGGTGAGCCGCCGGATGCGGGCGGGCAACGTCGGCCTCAACACCGTGCAGCGCAACCACGAGACGCCGTTCGGTGGCACGAAGTCCTCGGGTGTCGGTCGGGACGGCGGATCGTTCGGCCTCCACGCCTACACCGAACTGCAGTCGGTGGTCTGGCCGGGATGACGGCGCCGCAGGACACCGTCCAGGTCATCCCCGAGGGGCGACTCGCCTACGGGATGCAGTTGCCGACCGTTGCGCTCAGCACGATGGTGGCCGCGCCCTGGGAGCACGAGGCCGGCACCGCCGAACTCCTCGCCGCCGCACAGGCCGCTGACCGGGCCGGGTTCTTCTACGTGGCGGTCTGCGACCACATCGTGATCCCGCGCGACAAGGCCGAGACGATGTCGACGACCTGGTTCCACCCGGCCGCGACGCTCGCGTGGGTCGCAGGGCAGACCGAACGGGTGAACCTCCTCACGAACGTCTACGTGCCCGCCTACCGGCACCCACTCGAGTCGGCGAAGATGTTTGCGACGCTCGACGCGCTCTCGGGCGGCCGGGTGATCCTCGGCGTCGGCGCCGGGCACGTCGAGGGCGAGTTCGACGCCCTCGGCCTCGACTTCGCCCGTCGGGGCGAGGAGACCAACGACGCCATCGACGCGATCGTCGAGGCCTGGTCGCACGAGTACGTCGGCGACGTCGGCGCGCGGCCGCGCCCCGTCCGTCAGCCCCGGCCGCCGGTGTGGGTCGGGGGGTCGAGTGCGCCGGCCATGCGCCGGGTCGCCGAGCGCGGTGACGGGTGGATCCCGCAGGGCACCCCGCGCCGCAAGATGCCGGAGTCGATCGCCTACATCCTCGAGCACCGCGATCGGGTCCGGCCGGGTCGTCCGCTCGAGCTCGGCGTCATCACCGAGGCGATCCACGTGGGCACGCCGCGCGAGGAGCAGCCGCGGTGGGTGCTGCACGGCGAGCCGGAGGCGATCGCCGAGTCCTTGAACGAGTACGGCGACATGGGCGTCTCCCATCTCCAGATCCGGTTCGTGGCCGAGGACTGCGCCGAGCTCGTCGACCAGATGGAGCGGTTCGGGGCCGAGGTCGGCCCGCTGCTGCGGCGGCCGGTGTCCCGATGACCTACCTCACGATGCGTCACGACTTCCGGGCCCCGGCGTTCGGTCCGGCGACCCAGGCCGAGATCTACTCCGAGGCCATGGCCCAGTACCGCTGGGCCGACGAGCAGGGATTCGACTTCGCAGTCATCTCGGAGCACCACGGCCTCGACGACGGGTGGATGCCCGCCCCGCTCGTCGCCGCAGGCGCGGTGGCCGGAGCGACCTCCCGGATCCCGATCATGCTGAGCGCCGTCATCGTGCCGCTCCACGATCCGCTCCGGCTCGCCGAGCAGCTCGCGGTGCTCGACCACCTCAGCGAGGGTCGGGTCTGGACGGTCGCCGGGGCCGGGTACCGGGCGGTCGAGTTCGAGATGGCGGGTGTGCCCATGAAGCGGCGCGGCGCGCTCCTCGAGGAGCACCTGCGGGTGATGCTGCAGGCCTGGACCGGCGAGCCGTTCGAGTACGAGGGCCGCACGGTGCGCGTGACGCCCCGCCCGTTCCGCGATCCGCACCCGATGGTGCTCGTCGGTGGTGGGGTCGAGGTCGCCGCTCGACGCGCGGCGCGGCTCCACCTTCCCATGATGCCGATGAACACCGACCCGCGGCTGCGGGAGTGGTACGAGGACGAGGCGGCGAAGGTCGGCTACACCGGCGGGTTCGTCATGGCTCCGGTCGGGCCGACGATCGTGCACGTCACGCACGATCCGGAGCGGACCTGGTCCGAGATCGGCGAGTACCTCCTCTACGAGGCCCAGACCTACGCATCGTTCCAGACCCCGGGGCAGTGGTCGACGCCGAAGGTCGACGCCGAGACGGTCGACGACCTCCGGCGGAGCGCGCAGATCGTCGTCGGCACCCCGGACGAGGTGCTCGAGGCGGCACGCGCCATCCCGCCCTTCGGCGCCATGACCTTCAACCCGATGGCCGGGGGCCTGCCGCCGCGACTCGCGTGGGAGAGCCTCGAGCTCTTCGCCGCCGAGGTGCTGCCGCGGCTGCGGCCCGACGCGGTCTGAGCCGCGGGCCGATCGGGTCGTCGACCGCGTGCCCACCGAGTCCGGTCCGCTCCCGGAGCATCTCCGGGCGCCCGCGGCGGCCCGACTTCCGGAGGCCGCTCCGGGCTACCGGGCGATCTGCGCCGCGCACGAGGCGGCGATGGCGCGGGGCGACGCCGGGTACCGCGACCCCTTCACCGGTCTGTTCGTGATGACCGCGACCTACCTGTGGGCCCGTGGAGACTGCTGTGAGTCCGGGTGCCGTCACTGTCCGTGGTTGGAACGCTGAGATCCAGGCGGTCCCGGGGCGGTCGGAGGTCGAGACCCTTGAGTGACACGGAGGTGTCCCGTAGGGTGAGGACACCTGCCGCGCACCGTGGCAGCCTGCTCCGGGGGGAACCATGATCCGACGCTCCGTCCGCTCCGCCGCCGTACTCTCCGCCGGCCTCCTCGCCGCGTCGATGGTCGCGAGCTCCGCCGGTGTTTCCGGTGCCGCCGACCTGCTGTCCCTGACCGACGAACAACGCCAGTGTCTGATCGACACCGGCGTCACCGTGCCGACCA